>DAOLNV010000106.1 GCA_035416745.1 Candidatus Hydrogenedentota bacterium
GCCCTCAAACAAACCTTTGACTATTTCATGTAATCGTAGTATGTTGGTGGGTTACGTACTGCTTTAGGAGTGCGTGAATTGCCGAAGGGAAGAGTTTGGCGGGGGACGCGGCAGGAGCTGCGGGCCCGGCGCCGAAACAAACAGTGGAGGAGAAAGAAATGAAACGGGTCTTGTTGGCGCTTCTCGCAGTGACGATGTTCTTTGGGGCAGTTTTCACGGTTGGCTGCTCGAAGGCTGCTGATAAGCCGGCCGCGCCGGCTCCCGCGGCCCCTGCAGCGGGCGGCGAAGGCTGATAACCGTTACGGGGTTTTGAACATTCGTGAATGTAAAGCCCTGAGAACGCGATATACTTTTTCAGATATGGGCCCGGTCGAGATAGTGCGTTTCGGCCGGGCTTTGTGTGTTTTCTGTTGTCCCCGGACCACGGGCGGCTCGTGGAGATTCGCCGGCATACTGGCTGTAATGAGGCCGCACGATGAAACCAGGGACTGGGCTTGACAGCCGGGATCAACCCGGTCGTCGAGGCCGCGCGACCACCCGCCGGGGTCGAGTGCCAGCGAGAGTCGTGCGGACTTGTTGCAATGCGGGAAATACTGATGTAATATTCAGATGCCTTGCAGTCAAGAAAACGGGAGTCCGCAAACCCTACAATGAACGTTGCGCAGATTATCGACCGTCTTCGCGCCGATGCCGATTTTAAGCAGAATCTGACGGCGTGGCGCACCGTGCCGGCGCAACCCGCCAGATACGCCGGTTTCCCGGAGGCTCTGAACCCTGAACTTGTCGAGGGCTTACGGAAACGGGGCGTGCAGAGTTTGTACACGCACCAGCGCGAGGCCATCGAGGCCGTGTTGGCCGGCGAGAACGTGTGCATTGTGACGCCCACCGCTTCCGGAAAGACGCTGTGCTACAACGTGCCGGTGTTGCATACCCTGATGCAGGACAATGAGGCGCGGGCGCTCTATATATTCCCGACCAAGGCCCTTTCGCAAGACCAAGTGCACGAACTGCAGGACACCATCGAGGACCTCGAGGTCCAGATAGGAACGTATACGTTTGATGGGGATACGCCGGGGTCGGCGCGGAAGGCGGTGCGTCAGGCGGGCCACATCGTAGTGACCAATCCGGATATGCTGCATACGGGCATTCTTCCTCATCACACCAAATGGCTTCGGCTGTTTGAAAACCTGCGGTATGTGGTTATTGATGAGTTGCACCATTACCGGGGCGTTTTTGGCAGCCATCTGGCAAATGTGATCCGCCGCTTGAAACGGATCTGCGCGTTTTACGGCAGCGAGCCGCAGTTCATTTGCTGCAGCGCAACCATCCGAAATCCCCAGGAGATGGCGGAACGGGTGGTCGAGAAGCCAGTCCGTCTGGTCGACAAGAGCGGGGCGCCCCAAGGCGAACGGCATTTTCTTTTCTACAACCCGCCCGTAGTGAACGCCGAATTGGGTATACGGCGTTCGTCGGTCAAGGAAGCGACCCGTCTGGCGCGGCATTTTCTTTCGCGGGAGGTGCAGTCCATCGTATTCGCGCGCAGCCGGCTTCGTGTCGAGATCATTACGACCTACTTGAAGGATGCTGTCCGGAAGCTGGGCAAGGACCACAACCTGGTGCGTGGCTACCGGGGCGGGTATTTGCCCAGCGAACGGCGGGATATCGAACGGGGGCTTCGCGACGGCGACATTATGGCGGTGGTGAGCACGAATGCCCTGGAACTCGGCATCGACATCGGTTCGCTGGACGCGTGCATCATGACCGGTTACTCGGGGAGCGTGGCCAGCACCTGGCAGCAGGCGGGACGGGCCGGCCGAAGGTCTTCCGTCTCTCTGGTGGTGCTGATTGCGAGCAGCGCCCCTCTGGACCAGTACATCATCAACCATCCCGATTATTTCTTCGGGCAGCCTCCCGAAAATGCCACCGTTGACCCCAACAACCTGATCATTGTGGCGAGCCATCTGAAATGCGCAGCGTTTGAGATTCCATTTGTGAAGGGAGAGCCGTTCGGGCTGGACTCCGCTTCCACGGAGGAAATACTGGATTATCTGGCTGAGCAACGAGTGCTGAGACGGGTCAAGGACAAATGGCACTGGAGCGCCGACGCCTACCCGGCGGAGGATATCAGCCTGCGGACCGCCGCGCCGGGCAATGTGGTGATCCTGGACACCTCGGATAATGGGCGCGTGGTCGGTGAGGTGGATCTCTTCGCAGCGCCGGTGGAACTCTATCAGAATGCGATCTACATCCACCAGAGCGAGCAATTCACGGTCGACGAGCTGGATCTGGAGGACCGAAAAGCCTACGTGCGTCCGGTTGAAGTTGACTACTACACGGATGCTCAGATCAAGGTCGATCTGAAGACGCTCGACACGTTCCGCGAGGAGCACGTGGGGGATGTGGCGAAGTACTGTGGCGAGGTGAGCGTGACCTGGCTGCCGTCCATCTACAAAAAGATCAAGTTCGGCACCCACGAGAATGTCGGATGGGGGGAGATCAACCTGCCCGAATCCACCATGCACACGTCGTCCTACTGGCTGGAGTTCCCTGAAGACGCGGACAAACGGCTCGGGCTCGAACAGAAAGAGCTTTCCCAGGCGTTGAACGGGCTCGCGAACACGTTGCGCCAGGTTGCCCCCGTGCAGGTCTTGTGCGACGTGACGGACATCCGTTCCGAAGCCATGTTGCGCGCGCCGATCACGCAGCGCCCGACAATTTATCTTTACGAAACCTACCCGGGCGGGGTGGGTTTCAGCGATAAGATCTTCACGCATCACAAGCAGTTGCTGGAGGCAGCGGCGTCGCTGATTGCAGGTTGCCGGTGTATGGAAGGGTGCCCGAGCTGTGTGGGCCCGGCCCTTGAGGTCGGGGAACATGGCAAGAACGGCGCGCTCAAACTGGCCCGGATCGCCCTTGGACTGCCTATCGAGGCGCCGCCAGCGAGCGAGCCGTCAGGATAAGCGATGTCGGAAATCCGCGACAAACTGCAGTCGCTGCTCGCCCAGAAGGGATTGATGAGCGGTGCCGAGTGGCGCCGTCAAGCCGAGGAGTTGGCCCAGCGCCGGGCCTCCGGCGAGTTCGAGATTGACAAGATAGTGCCCGGCGAGGTTGTAGGAGGGGAGGACGAGGCGTTCTATCTCGTCCGCACGGACCTGCCGCTGGACACGCCCCACGGGAACGTGACCCTGGGCGAGGCGCTGCTGGCCCTCCCGGAACATGTGGCTCTTTCGGCGAACGATTCTGATCTGCGGGACTTCTCTCCGGAGACGGCCCTCTTTCTGGACACCGAGACTACGGGCCTGGCAGGAGGCTCGGGCACGGTGGCGTTCTTGGTGGGCGCCGGCTATTTCGAAGGCGGCATGTTTCGTCTCGAACAGGCGTTCATGCGTGATTTCGACGACGAAGAGCCCATGTTGCGCTATCTCGACGGCGTCTTCACAGGGCGCGATACGGTGGTGTCATACAACGGCAAGAGTTTTGATATCCCCCTGCTTCGTACGCGCTTTATCCAGAACCGGATACCGTTTCGGCTGGACGGCGCGCTTCAGTACGACCTTCTGCATGCCGCGCGGCGTTTCTGGAAACGCCGCCTCGGGGATTGCGGGCTGACCAACATCGAGCGGGAAGTGCTGGGGGTGCGCCGGCACGGCGACGTCTCGAGCGCGGAGATACCGGAGCTGTGGCTCGAGTACCTCCGTACCCGCGACGCCCGCCCCCTGGAAGCCGTCTTTTACCATCACAAGATGGACGTGCTGTCTTTGGCGGCGCTCGCGGGCCGCTTGTCGCAGAGTCTTAACCTGCCCCAAGGCACGGGATTCGACCACTTGGAAGATCGGCTGTCCCTTGTGCGGCTACACTTCATGCAGAAGAATTATCAGGAAGTGACGGAACATGGCCGCCGTTTGCTGGAGGAAGAAGCGGAGGTTGCGATTCGATGTGAATGCTTGTATCTGATGGGAATGGCCTGTAAACGTCTTCAACAGTGGGTTGAGATGGAGGACGCGTGGACGCTGCTGCTTGCCGAGCGCCCGCGTGACCTCGTGGCGCGTTTGGAATTGGCCAAGTACTACGAACACCGCGTGCGCGACCTCTTGGCCGCGGAACGCATTTGCGAGGAGACGCTCCAGTTTCTCGAAACACGAAGCGCCCTCGGCGCTGACGAGCTGCCTTTGGGTTTGGAGACTTTTCGCGTACGGCTGGAGCGTATTCAGCGCAAACTGGGCAGAATGTAGAGACGCGCCGCGGCGCCTTTGACCAAGAGGATCTCCCTGTCTCGGCGGCGGCGAACGCAACGTGGCCGGTTTTCAGGCGGCCGGGCTATTCCTGAGCCGCAGGCGCCCCGATGAACCCATAATAGCGGCCCATCCAATAGGGCAATAGCCAATATACGCCGCTGCTTTCGGTGTGGCCGCCATCGCCGCTCACCGCACCCCAGGGATTGTTGTCCCACCGCATGACGCCGCGTTCGCTGGGAGGCGGGAGCGTGCTGGTCTGGAGCTGGTCCAGTTCCGGCTCGCGGACCAGCTCCATGTCTTCGCGCCTGGTATTGTCTACGGTCCATTGGATAAGGTCGAGGGGCGCGTCGCGCAGGAACGCCACACATTCCTCGACTCCGATCTCTTCGACGCCCAACGAGCCGCACAGGAAGTTGTAGTAGGGACTATACTCGTTCCGGACCGTGCCGAACCATTGACGGATGCCTTCATTATAGAAGGCCAGCAGTTGCGGGTCGTTCTCACACATCAAAAGGCCCGGGAAGGTCAAGGCCAGCAATTCGGAATCGATGTGGGTGCGCTCGGACGGATTTGTTGGCTTGGGTTTGCGGGCAAGTTCCGCGTAACCGAACTCATCGATAAGACGGCGGTACGCATCCTGGTATTTTTCGTCGCCGGTGAGGCGGTATGTCGTCTTGAGGTAAGACAGGATCTCGGCCGCGTTGACGGGGCGTTCGGCCTGCCAGTCCTTGTCATGAAGAAGCTTTTCGGGGGCCCAGACGCCCCAGCGGGTATGTTCGCCATCGATATCGCGCAGCACATAGCCGCCCTCGATAATATAGTCCATGACCCTTCGGCACAGGTCCCGCACCCGCTGCTTCTCCTCCTCGGACTGGGCCACGAAAGAGTAGTAGTGCAGGTAGCCGTAGAAATGGCCCGTGATCTCGTCGGAACTTGTATCGCCTTTCCAGAGCCACTTCCCGTCTTGCGAAGGACGCCACCGAATCTCAACGGGCTTGAAGCGCGGATCCCATAGAATCGTCTCCGCCAGTTGCTGTGGCGAGTAGGGACGGTTCGAGTCGTGGAGACGATAGGGATTGGGGTTGTCCGGGCGTGTCCACTCGACCGGCACAACGGTCCGGGCGACAAACCCGGGCGTCCCGGTGACTGTCTGGAGAAACTCCATGGCGTCGAACGCCTTTCGTGCCCTTTCGAGTGCCTGGGGGTCTTTTGTTGCGGCATACCGGAAAGCTTCCATGGCAAGGTACATGTTGGTGTACTGGCCGTCATTATCATCGTCTTCTGACTGTATTACAGACACATCACCGGGCTTCATCAGACGGCATTTCTCGACCAGCCACGGCTCTCGAACATGACGCTTGTGCAGGATTTCCTCGAAATACCCGGCCTTTTGTGCCAAGGTCATGATGCGCTGCTTGATAGCGCAGACTCCGTTGGCTGTGGCTATCCACGCGGTGCCGTCCCGGTCAAAGGCCACGTCCCGCACGTCGTCATTTGGCAACCATCGGAGGCTGTGCCGCAGGGACCACTTCTTGCCGTCGAAGCGGGCTGCTCCCGCCGCCGTGCCTCCCCACAAGATGCCGTCCTGACTGAACGAGAGGCAGTGGACAAGTGAACATGGGAGGCCGTTTTCCGGCGTATGTGAAGTTATCCGTGTGCCGCCGCGATATACGTCAATACCGTTGGTGCCTCCGACCCAGAGCGTTCCATCGGGCCCCAAGGCCGCCGCCGAGAGTTCCCCCGAACGGATAACATCGAAATCCCGAAGCTGGCCGAGCACTTCCTCGCCGCGGATGTGGAACAGTCCATGCCCCGTGGGGACCCATATTGTCCCATCTTGGTCGAACACCACGGCCCGGGGCGAATCGGCCCAGCCGCCGTGTGCGTGTTTCCATGCGCCGTCGCGATTGTGCCACATGCCTTTGGGCCCCATGGCAACCACAATATCGCCTGAGACACCGATCGCGCCGATGGGGTCGATGACCTCGGGGATCCGCTCAAGCAAGCCGGAAGCCGCGCTGCGGTAAAGGCCGTTCCAGGCGCCGATCCAGACGGAGCCATCGGGTCCTTCGGCCGCGGCGAAGGCAGGGCCGTGGTAATAACCGTCTATGGCCAGGCTCCACCCGGTCTCGTCGAGTCGGAAGATGCCGCCGTCGGTTGCTATCCAGGGGCGTTGCGCTCCGTCCACGGCAATGGCGCGGATGCTGTTTGCACCGTCTGGACCCAATACCGGATAGACCTCGCGGTATTCTTGTTGAAAAGGCGTATCGGGTACCGTGGGAATGCCGCCGGTGACAAATGTGCCTGCAATGATGGGTACACAAATCGCACAAATCATGAGTAGCTCCTCCAGGACAGCTCCAGCGCTGGGTTCGCTCTTGCAGCCACTGTGTTTGGCGTGCATAGTATCACCACGATGCGTGTGCCGGCCACTGATCGAGGGCCAGAGGGGGATCATGAAGATTGCGTTGGTCACCGATGCTTGGGCTCCGCAGACAAGCGGGGTCGTGACGACCATGACGCGGATGGCGGAGATGCTTGGCGCGCGCGGGCATACCGTTGAGGTCTTTCACCCCGGGCTGTTTTGGACGGCGCCGTGCCCGACGTACCCGGATATCCGTCTGGCCCTGTTCTGCGGGCGGAGACTCGCACGGCTGCTGGACGAGTTTCAGCCCGACGCCATCCATCTTCCGACCGAGGGGCCACTTGGTCTGGCCGGCGCACGGTATTGCCGGAAACGCAGGTATCCGTACACCACCACATACACGACGAAGTGGCCGGAATACATCAGGATTCGTTTTGGCATTCCGCTGAGGGTAACGTACTGGTTTCTCCGGCGTTTCCATAGCGGGGCGGCGCACGTGTCGGTATCGACGAATTCGCTCGAGGAAACCCTGCGCGCGCGGGGGTTCGAGCGTATCGTGCGCTGGGGGAGAGGCGTGGACAGCAACCTCTTCCGCCCGCGAGATAAATCGGCCATCAGTGCGCCGCGGCCGGTATATGTCTACATGGGACGCGTATCGGTCGAGAAGAATATCGAGGCTTTTCTGAGCTTGGGCCTTCCGGGTACCAAGATGGTCATTGGCGATGGTCCGGCGCTCGAAGAGCTGCAGCACAAATACCCTGACGTGCGATTCCTGGGAAAGAAGAAGGGTGAGGACCTTGCGGCGCACCTCGAAGCGGGCGACGTCTTCGTGTTTCCGAGTCTGACAGATACATTCGGGATCGTGATGATCGAAGCCATGGCCTGCGGCCTGCCCGTGGCCGCCTTCCCGGTGGAAGGGCCCAAGGACGTGGTAATACAGGGCGAGACGGGGTGGCTGGACGAGGATCTTAAAACGGCGGTCTCAAAAGCCCTGACCATGTCTCCCCAGCGATGCCGGGAATTCGCGCTCCAATGTTCATGGGAGCGGAGTGTCGAGCAATTCGAGGCCATGCTGGTTCCCATTGCGCCACGGGACGGACGCGTGTCCTGACAACCGGGTGCAGCACTGGATCGGTTTTGGGGCATTGAGAAGGCGCCGTTGCCCCCGGTCCGGCAATCAATCCGCAGTGCGGTTATTGCTGAGAACGCCGTCAAGAACCGGTCTCAGAATGCCCGTCCAAAGAGCGTATCCTTCGGGATTGAGGTGCAGGTGGTCTTCGCGGAAGTACCGGTCATCGGGTTTGCCGTTGGGAGCGAGGAGCGGCGAATTCACGTCGAGGAACGTAACGCCCGAAGTGTTCCGGGCGAATTCGGCCATCAACCCGTTGGCCTTTTCCATTTCCTCGTGTTTGGCCCAGCGCGAAAGACTGGTCTTTATCGACAATACCACGATCGGCGTCCCCGGGTGCGCGTGATGAATGCTGCGTGCCAGGGCCTTCATGTCCGCCGACACCCACTGGGCTGTTTTGCCGTTGGCGATGTCGTTATCGCCATCGTAGAGGACGACGGCGCGCGGCCGGAACGGAACGATGATACGGTCGGCGTAGCATAGGGCGTCGAAATATTCGGACCCGCCGAAGCCGTGGTTCAGCACAGGGAGGTCCGGGAAATATTGGGGGAGGTTCCACCCGAGTATGGAGGAACTTCCCACGAACAGGATCGGATTGGCGGGGACATTCGAAACGGTCTTCTCGATTCTCTGAATGTCATCTTCCCAGCGCTGCAAATCCCAACGGGCAACAGCGACGGTGTCCAGCGCAATGCGCTTATCCGTGGGCGCCGCGAACCGGACCGTCCCGTTCTCATCAGGCGCAAACGGTATGGCTTCGCCCGAATGCAGTAGCGACAGACTGTCAGGCGGGCGCACGAGCCGCAGCTCGATGTTTCCCTCATGGCCGGGAGGGATGTGGATGTACCAGCTCTTTCCGCGGGCAGTCAGGCGCACGTTGCACCGCTCTTCACCCGGTGACGGGAACGCCCCGATCAGGGCGTCGCGGTTACTCTCCATCCAGTCGGCAATCTCGGAACAGCGTTCATAGAAACCCTGGGGCATAGAGCCGTCAGGGGCCGGGCCGACGTTGAGAAGGAAATTGCCGCCCCATTCGCGGGCGCGGACGAGCCTGTCCATTGCCCACTCACTCGACTGAAAGGCGCCGTCCGGGTTATAACCCCAGTGGCCGTTCCATGCGATGCAGTTTTCCCACCAGCCTTGCGGTGGGCCTTTGGGGAATTCCCATTCGGGAGTGGTGAAGTCGCCCGTGCCGCCCCAGCGGTCGTTGATAACGATTCCCGGCTGCAACGACCGAATCCATGCGAGCGTCTGGTTGGCATAGGTGTCCTCGATACCGTGCCAGCCCATGCCATCGAACCAGAGCACGTCGATCTGTCCGTACGAGGTGAGAAGTTCGTGCAGTTGGCCGATCGTGTAGGCATAGAATGCTTCGAAATCGCGGTGGTTCTTTTCGGGGTCTTCTATGGGTGGGTACTGGCCGCGCTTGTTGTAGTCGAAACCGGCGTCATCAACGGGGTATCCGGGGTAATGCCAATCGCGCGGGGAGAAATAGAGGCTGACCCGGAGGCCATGGTTGCGGCAGGCGTCGATGTAAGGCTTCAACAGGTCGCGGCCGTTCATGTATTGGCGGGTGCTCATGTCTCCGAATTTCGTCGGCCACAAGGCATACCCGTCGTGATGTTTCGCGGTGAGGACCGCATAGGTAAAACCGGCTTTGGCAGCGGCAGCCATCCAGATGCCGGGGTCGTAGTTCCGCGGGTTGAACTTCTCGGCAAGGGCGTAGTACCGCTCGGGCGGGTGCATTGCGGGCTCGCCCCCCGCCGGGTAATCTTTAATCATCGCCCAGGAAGGCTGTACGCCGGCCACGCTGTGGATGCCCCAGTGCACGAAGAGCCCCAAGCCGGCATCCGGATACCATGCTGCCTGCGGGTGGCGGGTGGGGAGGAACTCGGGCGCGGAAGATGCCCTGACCTCCGCAGCGAGAACCGTGGCGTGTTGCCACGCGTCCGGGACGGTACCCGGGGGAGGATCAAGAGCGGCTGGCTGGGTGCCCGCGGCAATCCCCGATGCCACGAACAGGATCAAACCGTATGACAACATGTTGGTTCTCCACAACGTTGTGATCTTCCGCGAATAGCCAAGATAGCATTTCTGTCGCGCCATTTCCGCCTCGAGTCATGGGACTTGGTTGCCGTAGCGGTTCGCGAGCTCCAACCACGAAGACACGAGGGCACAAATGAATGAGACGATTCTTTGTGCCTTTGTGTCGTTGTGGTTGACACAATCTGAGGCGACGCAGAAGGGGCAACCCCGGTCGCGCGGGTCAGGTTTTGGCGAGCTGGTCGTGCGCGTATTGCAGGCACGCTTCCGTCATGTCCCATCCCATGCACGGGTCCGTTACGCTGACGCCGTATTTGAGCCGAGCCTTGTCCTTCGGGATGGATTGGCTGCCGGGATTCAGGTTGCTTTCGAGCATGAGGCCTATCAGGGACGTCGTGCCCTCGGTACGCTGATGCACCACATCGCGAAGGACCTTCTCCTGGAGTTCGTAACGCTTGGTGCTGTTATCGTGGCTGCAATCGACCATGATACGGGGTTCCAGGCCCGCAGCGCGGAGCTGTTCTTCCGCCAGTGCCACGCTTACGCGGTCGCAATTAGGGTGTCCGGCGCCTCCGCGCAATATCAGGTGGCCCCACGGGTTTCCGAGGGTACGTACGACGCACGTCTTGCCTTCCTGGTCAATACCGAGGAAATGATGCGATTGGCGGGCGGAAAGCAACGCATTTATCGCCACCTGGAGGTTCCCATTCGTGCTGTTCTTGAACCCTACGGGCATGGAGAGGCCGCTGGCAATCTCCCGATGAGTCTGTGATTCCGTGGTTCTTGCTCCGATTGATGCCCATGTGATGAGGTCGGCCACATACTGAGGCACAATGGGGTCGAGGACCTCGGTGGCCGTCGGAAGACCGATATCGGCGATGTCAAGCAGAATGCGGCGCGCCTTGCGCAGCCCGTCCTCGATCTTGTAGCTGCCGTCGAGGTCGGGATCGTTGATAAACCCTTTCCATCCGGTGGTCGTCCGCGGTTTTTCGAAATAGGTGCGCATCACGATGAAGAGGCGCCGTGCAAACCGAAGATGAGCCTGGTACAGACGTTTTGCATATTCCAGCGCCATGCCGGCGTCATGAATGGAGCAAGGGCCTGCAACTACGAGGATACGCGTGTCTTCGCCCAACAGAATGCGCGCCACGGTATCGCGGCCTGTCATCACCGTGTCGTGCGCCCGGCTGCTTGTTGGAAGGGTCTGCTTGACCTCCTTAGGAGGAATAAGCGGCAGAAACTCTCCCACGTGGGCGTCGTGAATCTGCTCGAGGAGTCGTTTTGTGTGTTCGCCTTGCATTGAATTACCGTCTTGTGTTGCCCCTGTTTCCTGTGTCATCCATTGGACACGCACATTATGACAGGGCGAGGGGGATGCTCACAACCTCTGGCGGAGCCATTCGCGCACGCCGGTAACCATGGTCTCTTCGTCGAGATCCTGCCACAATTCATGGTATCCCCCGGGGAACACGCGCAGGGTTTTGTCCGTTGACGCGCATTGAGCATAGAGTCGCTGGCTTCCGGAAACCGGGACGATGCTGTCTGCATCGCCATGCACGATGTACAGCGGCAGGGAAAGGCGTGAGATATCGTTGAAGGCGTCCTCGACGGCTTTCTGCATCTCGGCTCCCGTGCGTGCGCGTACGGTTCCGTGGTAGCCCAGAGGATCTTGATCGGCGGCGGCCACCACCTCAGGCCGGCGAGACAGACCCTTCGCCTCCACTTTGCTTACAGGCATCCACGGCGCCACCCTGGCAATGTATTTGCCGAGCTGCAACAGGGGCTTCGGGATGGTTTCGGAAAAGCCCAGAAAGGGGCTGCACAGGACGAGCCCAGAAAAACCGGGCTGGCGCGTCTCGGCATATCGAACAGTGATAAGGCCTCCGAAACTCTGGCCCAGCATAAACACCGGTTTCCCGTGAACATCCGGCTCGACCACCTGCAGGAAACGGTCGAGGTCGGCCAGGAGATCGTTAAAACGCCCGACATACCCGCGTTTCCCTTGCGAGCGCCCGAACCCGCGTTGATCGTAGCTGTGCACGGCTAACGATGCATCGTTGAGGGCGCGGGCAAAGCGCTCGTACCGGCCGCAGTGATCGCCGTAGCCATGAATGAGGATCACATGGGCGGCAGGCGTGTTCGATGGCAGCCAGGCGCGGGTGTAAAGACGCAGGCCGCCGGTTGTCGTGAACGAGCCGGTATTCGTCATGGGCGGGGCTCCTTATTGCGTTACGAGGTCTTTCCCACGGGCCACTGCTTGAGGACAAAGGCCTTGGCGTCGTCCCGCGTCGTCAGTTGGCCATTGAGTTGTAGTTCTTCGATCTGCCTGAGGACCTTCGAAAAGAGGGGACCCGGAGAATAGCCCAGCGCGATGAGATCGCGTCCTTGAAGCAGCGGCTCGGGATGAAGGGCCTCTGGCGGGATGTGGGCCAGATAGTTCTCGACCCAGTCGATTGTCGAGAGCTCTTGGTGGCTCGCCAGGCAGTCGATGCGGCATAGCTCCTTAAGCTCGTCAAAGCCCTCGGCGCGGACCAGGCGCTTGCGTTTGCTCTCCTTCATATCCGGAATGTGCGCGAAGCGCATATGCTGGGATACCAGCCAGACCACGCGTTCCGTGTCGCGCCGGGACAAACGCAGGCGCAGACAGACCTCGCGGGCTATCCCTGCCCCTACCACATCGTGCTCGTTGAACCGGATACGGTCCGTCTCCGTTTGTGTGTGCGGCTTTCCGGCGTCATGCAGCAAGACGCCGAGCGCCAAGGCCGGGGCAGGATCACGCAGAAGGTCGAGCATGAGTAAGGTATGGGTGAAAACATCGCCCTCGGGATGGAACCGCGGCGGCTGTTGTACGCCCTTCATGGCCGAAACCTCCGGCAGGAGGCGGTCGAGGAGGCCGGTGTCGTCAAGAAGCTCGAATGCGCGCTTCGCTCCCCCCTCTGTGAGGATTCTGAGCAGCTCATCGCGGATGCGTTCAGCGCTGGTTGCGTTGATGAGGTGCGCCATGTCTTTTATGGCCCGATAGGTCTCTTCCTCGATGGCATACCCCAGGCGCGCCGCGAAGCGAATGCCTCGCAGGAGGCGCAGGTGATCTTCCTGAAACCGCTCATAGGGCTGCCCGACCGCGCGAATGATGCCCGCATGCAGATCTTTTTGGCCTTCCACGTAATCCAGCACCTTTTGGTGCAAGGGGTCGTAAAACAGGGCGTTTATGGTGAAATCGCGCCGCCGCGCATCTTCCTTCTCCCCCACGAAGGCGACCGTGCTCGGGTGGCGTCCGTCTTCGTAAGGGCCGTCTTGTCTGAAGGTGGTGACTTCGAACTGGCCCTCCGGCAGCAGCACAGCCTGGACGCCGAACGCAGAGCCGACGTCAATGGTGCGTTCGAAGATGGCGGCAACCTCCCGCGGCGTGGCGTCCGTCGCGATATCGTAATCTTTGGGGGGGAGCCCGAGAATCAGGTCCCGGACGCACCCTCCGGCCAGGAGCGCCCGGTAGCCGTGGGCGCGTAACCTGGCACAGATGTCCTCGGCCGCGGTCTGCCGCCTATTCATCGAGGGAGGGTCCATTTTGGCCCGTTGCGGCCGGCGAAGATGTCTCTTTCGGTCGGTTGTGTTCACGGACGACCATGGCAATCAGCGCGGCGAGACCGAGGCCGGCGAACGCCCCGAACTGATAGAGCCACACCCTGTCACCCGGGGACGCGAAAAGCGCTCTAAGAACGGCCAACACCAGAATCAGAGACGCTGCCCACCGGTACCGGGGTTCACGGAACACAAGACCTAGAACGACCCCAGCCAACCCATGCGCCAGCCAATACAGGGCGAGGAACTCATCGCCGGCCCATTTGTTGAAGGCCAGGAGTCCCATTGCGCCCCCTGTTGCCACGATAATGGTGCGAAGCGTGTCGTCGGCGCGATGGGCTACGGCGGGACGCTTGTGGGCGAAATAGAGCGCGCGCTCGGAGATGGCGTACGAGCAGAGAAAAGGAACGAGGTAAAAGAGAAACGAGGGGTCATCAAGCAACCTTGCGGACGGGTCGTAAAGGAGGTTCGAGAACAGGGCCGCCCCAATAGCGAGCAGGGCAAAACCCGCGATTTTGAGCCCGGCAAACGGCAGGACGAGGGCGAAGATAAGCAATATGGCAGCAATCGCGTTATAGGTGGCAGCCGCATAGATCTCTCCGAACTTGCCTGCTATGAGTGTGGCGACCATATACGTCGCGCCTATGTGGGGGAGGGGGGCGATCAGGTTATGTTCCCAGGCGCGATCGTCTCCCACACGCCTCAAATAGCGTTCCCAGGAGAGGCCGGCAAGATAGGTATAGACCGCGAGAATGGCCGTTCCGTATACGTACCCGCCGGTCTGATCAAATCCGCTCTTATCCACCAGCAGGAAGAAATGGAAAGAAACATGTGCGGCGACAAGCAGCAGGACAGCCGCGACCTCCAATTGCGGGGTGGACATCAGAAATCCCATGATCGCCAAGGCGATGCTGAGGGCGCCCAGGAGATACGGGAGGTCGGGCTGCTGGGCACGACCGGTGATCGCCAGCATCATCAGCAACAGTGCGCCCAGAGCTGAATGCAGCATGGCCACGGTGGCGCTGGGAGGGTCCAGCAAGGAATCGGCAAGGAACCAGTGCCCGGTTCGGTGGCGTTTTCGCGGGGGACGCCTCCGTGTAGCCCGTTCATAGTATATGGCGATGAGGAAGAAGATGAGTGCTGGAGCCGCGCAGCCCAGCCAGTTTGCGGGGACGGCATGCCCCCTGTACACCGCATAGCCGGGAGCTTTGATGGTGAAGGCGGCCCCCGCGAAGATGGCGAAAAGGAGCAGTATGCTGCCGGCCTTGAGAATGACGGCGCCGCTCTGTTGATAGAACACCGTGAGCGCAAGGCAAGCCAGAGCGAGCGCCGGCCAAAGGGTTACCCCGGAATAGAGGGACATCATCGACAAAACAGCCATCGCGAACGCTTGTGCGATGTATGCCTGGAACAGGTAGTTTCTTCTGGAGCCTCGTGTCTCGGCCATCAAAGCCAACAGGGCAAGCACTATCGTGAATGTCAATCGAAACAGCCACGCATGATCTGGGTAGCATCTTTGAATGCCCATCCACGCAATCGGGAAGAAGAGCGCGCAGTTAAGAAGCGAAATCAGCAGAACGCCCCGGGACCGGATATCTTCGCGCCGGACCTCCATGACGGTCGAAACGCCCACCGCCAGGAAGGCAATAGCCAAAGAGCCGCGCGTGAGCCAGAAATAGGTTTCAGGGGCGGCTTGGATTGCTGCCGGTTGGCTGTACAGGAAGGCGATGAACGGCCCGTATGTCCCTGCCAACACGAGCCACACCAGGAAACGCCAATGGAACCGGGCATGAAGGAGCAGAGCAGTCGCCGGCGCCAGAGCAATTGCGCCAATCGAGTAGGCAAATTGCGGCACGGTCGCCGCTTCGTGAGCCGCCAAACCGAAGGTATAGTACACGACGGCGTAGCTCATGACGGCGGCCACGTGGCTCTTGCGCCACGCGACAATACCGGCGATTGCCATAATGCCGATGAACAGAATGGGCAGGGCATTCCATTGGTCCGTGAATATCTGGATGTTGGGGATGAAAAAGACAGCGTACGTGGTGAAATACCCGGCAGCCAGACCCGTCCCAAGGGCGATGCTCGCGAGAAAACTGCGCCGGTCAGGGAAAGCCCCTCCAATCAAGAACATGAGGGCCGCCAAGCCATATGCGACTAGCGCCTTGCTGCGCGGGTCGAACGCTGATGTGCTCGCGCTCTTGCCCGCGGCAAGAATTATGGCCACGGTTACAAACACAACCGCCAGCCGGCTCAGCCATATTGTCGAAGCTCGAGCCTCGGCGTTTATGCTCGAAGAAGCGGGGCTATCGCTTTTGGGGGATGGTGCAGGCTCAGGAACGCGCGTTTGCGGAACGGGGCTCGCAGCCTGCGGTTGTCGTGCGCCACGAAGCTTCTGCAACTCGTGGGTGAGCTTGGATACCTGGGATTCCAATTCCTCTATGCGCTTGTCGGTGTCCACGCACGGTCTCAGTTCATTCTTGAGGCGCAGTAGCCCTTGGGGCCTCCACACGAAGCGCGAGGCTTCCTGTGTGATCATATTGTATCGGCGCACGTTCAAGGATTCCAAGGACGGCGAAACGGTAGGCGGCTTCGATCGGCTCCGGACAGCGTC
>DAOLNV010000107.1 GCA_035416745.1 Candidatus Hydrogenedentota bacterium
CTCTGCGGAGCTCCGGACCGTTTCCTTGTTGCCGGGCTCGCGGCCAATTTGAGCGCCCGGAGCGATTGCGCTAGATTCTCGGCTATGGCGGAAAGAAGGCAGGCAGCAACGGGGAGGCGTAAGCGGACCATGATTACGACATTGTTGGCGTGCATGATATTGGGCGCCGCCGAGGCGCAGAACTTATTGCCCAATCCGTCGTTCGAACAACTCGACGACGGCAAACCCGCCGGGTGGCATACGCGCGTATGGGGCGGGGAGGCGGCGTTCGAAGTGGCTGAAACCGGGCACTCGGGCAGCCGTTCGGCGATGATGCGGTCGGAAAAGGGCGCCGATACGACGTGGAGCGTCGAGCTCCCCGTGAAACCCTTCTCGGTCTACCGGTTGTCCGGGTGGATCAAGACCGAGAACGTGACACCCGCCACGGGCGAAGGAGCTTTGTTCAACCTCCACGGCATGCCTTACAAGACCCAAGCCCTCACGGGCACCCATGACTGGACGAAGGTCGAACTGACCTTCGAGACCGACGAGCAGGACTCCGTCTTGTTCAACTGCCTCCTGGGCGGATGGGGACTGGCTACGGGCACGGCGTGGTACGACGATGTGTCGATCGAACTCGTCAAACAAGGAGAACTCGACGTGAGCGCAACCATCGACGCCGCCAAGACCGGCGAGCCGCTGTCCACGTACGTTTACGGGCAGTTCATCGAACATCTCGGCCGCTGCATCTACGGGGGCATCTGGGCCGAACTGCTTGAGGACCGGAAATTCTTCTACGGCGTGAACGCCGAGGAATCGCCCTGGAAAGCGCAGAACCAAGGCGATGGCAGAGTCGAGATGACCACGGAGAACGCCTACGCGGGCGAGCAGAATGTGCGGCTGATTCCCGGCAGCGGGACCGCCGGCATCGTGCAGATGGGCATTCCGCTTGTCAAAGGGCGGGCATATGAGGGCCGGCTCGTGATGGCGGCGACGGAAGACATTAATGGTGTGCGGCTGGCCGTGGCCTGGGGTACCGAGCGTGAGCAAGCCGTCCACGTTGTATTCAGCGACCTCTCGCCCGGGTTCAAGGCCTACGACTTTTCGTTCACGGCGGAAGGCGACGCCAATCCCGGCATCTTCCATGTGGGTGCGCAGGGGTCCGGACGGGTCGATATCGGCACGGTCTCGCTGATGCCGGCCGACAACGTTCGCGGCATGCGCGCGGATACCCTCGAGTTGCTCAAACAGCTCAATGCACCGGTATACCGGTGGCCGGGCGGCAATTTCGTGAGCGGATACGATTGGAACGACGGGATCGGCCCGCGCGACAAGCGGCCGCCCCGCAAGAATCCGGCCTGGAAAGGCATCGAGCACAATGATTTCGGCCTGGACGAGTTCATGGTGTTCTGCGAGACCGTCGGCGCCAAGCCGTTGGTTGTCGTAAACAGCGGCGCGGGAAACCTGGAGCTTGCTCTCGCCGAGTTGGAGTACGCCAACGGCGCGGCGGATACGCCCATGGGCAAACGGCGCGCGGAGAACGGGCATCCCCAACCCTACGGCGTCACGTGGTGGGGCGTCGGCAACGAGATGTACGGCGACTGGCAGATCGGCCACATGCCGCTTGAGGAATACGTGAAGAAGCACAACAGCTTTGTCGAGGCCATGCGCGCGCAGGATCCGTCGATCAAGCTGATCGCCGTGGGCGCGACAGGCAAGTGGAGCGAGACCATGCTGACCGAGTGCGCGGACCACATGGACCTGCTCAGCGAGCATTTCTATTGCGGCGAGAAACAAGGCGTCGCGGCCCACGTCAACCAGATCGTGCAATCCATCCGCGACAAGGCCGAGCGGCACCGCTGGTACCACGCGAACCTCCCATCCCTGGCGGGCAAGCACATCCCGATCGCCATGGACGAGTGGAACTACTGGTATGGCGAGGAGCTGTACGGCGAGATAGGCGTACGGTACCATCTTAAAGACGCGCTGGGCATTGCCGCGGGCATCCACGAATACGCGCGCAACAGCGACGTTATCTTCATGGCCAATTACGCGCAGACCGTCAACGTGATCGGCTGTATCAAGACCACCGGCGCCGCCGCGGCATGGGACACCACGGGCTTGCCGTTGCTGCTCTACCGGCGCGAGTTCGGCACGATACCGGTAGCAGTGAAATGCGGGCGGCCTATTGACGTGATGGCTGCCTGGACCGCCGACCGCAAGGCCCTCACCATCGGCGTGGTCAATCCCCTCGCGGAGGCGCGCGAGGTGCCGTTCACCTTGAACAATGCAAGCATCACGGGCAACGGCACGGTGTGGACCATCGCCGGAACCGATCCCATGCTCTACAACGTGCCCGGCGAGGCGCCAAAGGTCGAGATTGTCGAATCGCCGGCGACCGGCATTAGCGACACGCTCGACGTGCCCGGTTACAGCATCAGCCTGTTCCGGTTGCCGGTAAAGTAAGCCGGGCGCCAGAAACACTTAACGGCCCCGCGCCGCGAGGCCGTAACCAGACAGACGGCCCTAAGCAGGCCCGTTCGCACGGGGCGGTCTCTCTGAAAAGATCGCGGAAACCGGGAGATCGGAGTACGATACCAGCCGGGAACCGCGGAGGGGGCCTCCGTGTATGCGTCTGCAGAAGGAGTCCATATCATGAGACAGACCTGCCTTATTGTTCTCTTCCTTCTGGCACTCACGGCGTTCGCCGCTGAAGGGCCGGACTACCTGTTGCTCGTCACGGAAACGCCGCTGTCCGGCGGTCTGCTTGCGCGTGACTTCGAACTTGCGCAGTTTGTTCACATCGACCCGGCTCAATTCGCGCCGAAGGCGTTTCTCGAACAGGGAGAAGACCTGTCCCCGCTGGTCCTCCAGTTCGACGTCCGCGAAGATGGGCCGGACCGGCTGCTACTTGAGGCGCCGGGCGATATCCAGGCCGGCGCGCGCATCCGGTTCTACGCCTCCGGCGGCCCCGAGAGTGCGCCGCCCGCGCCCGCAGCCGCCGTCTCCGCGAAGGTCGAGAATGGCGTCATCACGATCAATAACGGCATCGTCGAAGCCGTTCATAACCCCGCTGCCATCGGCGGGCTGCCCTCCAAAATCACCTTCCTCGAGACAGGCCAGGTTTTTGAAGGCTATTTCTTCAACGACCGCGTCTACAGCAAGGAAACCGGCGCGTTCTCCATTCGCTTTGACACCCAGCCCGAGGTACGCCTGCTCTCGGCGGGACCTATCGAGGCGGTCGTCGAGGTCCGCGCACGATACATGCAGGACGCGGCCCCCGCCCCCGGCAACGCGCGCGCCGTGTATCAGTTCCGCTACCGTGCCGGGTCGCCCGCCATCGAAATCGTGGCGAATTGTACCCAGGACGCCTCGAGGACCTGGCCCGAACTGCACCTCGCTGAATGGCATTTCCCGTCGCGTCCGCTCAAACAGTGGGCTACCGGCGCGCCCCTCCAACAGGGAGAGTTTCAGGAGGACGGCCAGTCGTTGCGAGCCGCTTCGTGGGCGTGCCTGTCTGACGGAACCCATGTATTCGGCCTGTATGGCGGGACCATCCAGCTGTATTCCGGCACGCCCACCTATGGCAGCTACGTCCATGGGCCGTGGGTGACGTGGGACGGCATCGAAAAGACCCTGCGCACGACCGCATGGCTCGATGCGGGCGCAAATGCCGTGCAGGAACTTTCCGCGGCGGCCGCCACGCCTCCGGCACAGGTCCGGACGCGCGTCAGTACGCCCGAACTCGAAGCGCTGCGGCAGAAGATCGCCGAAGGTCTCGCCGCGGCCGAGCCCGGCGACCGCCGTGCCCAACTCCTGGCGTGGCGCTTCTCGCGCTACGCCAAGCCCGCCTTCTGGGAAGCCTCGCTCGAAACGACGCGCGACCTGCTCCAGATGCTTTCGGTGGTGATGGACCGCCCCGTCGCGATGCCGGTGGCCGGTCCCCAGGACCAGGCGCTGCACCTTTTCGATCAAACGCTTGGGGTGATCTCCTTCGACCCGGAAACGCGGCGCCCGTTGCGAAGCGTATACAGCCTCGAGGGCCGGCGCGAGTTCCTGTCGGACCTCGAGAGCCCCTTATGGACGCTGACCGTCGAGAATGCCGAAGGCCAGGAATCCGCGTGGAGCAATCTCGACGCGCATTTTACGTGTGAGGCGCTCCTTCCGTCCGCCCCGGAGAAGGTCCGCAAACAAACAATGCTGGTGTGGACGGGCCGTGACCAGGCGGCAGGGTTCACCGTGACCGTCACCATGGCCCTCGAATCGCCGGGACTCGCCATGACGCTCAAGGTCGCAAACGACACAACCAGCGTTGCCGTGAACCGTATCGAATTCCCGATACTGTCTCTGGGCCCGATCGGCGGCTCGCCGGACGATGACCAGTTTCTCGCGCCGACGGTCTCGGGAACGGTATGGCCCGCGCCCTTGGTCAACGGCATCTCGGTCGACGCCCGGTACCCGAGCGGATGGGGCAGCATGCAGTTCGGAGCGCATTACGACGCCGACGCCGGGCTGTACGTGGCCGTTCACGATCCCGTTGCCGCAACCAAGCGGTACCGCGTGGCGCGCGACGACGCCCAGCAGGCCCTCGACGTGCGCATCGAGTGGACCGCCCCGGATGCCTCCGTACCCGGAAACGATTTCGAGACGCCGGGGCCAGCCGTGCTTGCGGTGTTTGACGGAGACTGGTTCGACGCAGCCCAGCTCTACCGCGCCTGGGTCGAACGGGAAGCCCAATGGTGGCCTTCGCGGGAACACTGGGACCGGCCGGACTCGCCACAGTGGCTCCAAGATATCTGCGTCTGGGGACGTCCCAACGGGGCGGCGGCCACCGCTGTTCCCGAGACTCTCGCGTTTGCCCAGTATATGGGTGTCCCGACGGCGGTACACTGGTATTCCTGGCACGAAATCCCCTTCGACAACAACTACCCGCACTATTTCCCCGCAAAGGAAGGATTCGCCGAGGGCGTCGCCAGATTGCACGAGGCCGGCGTTCGCGTCATGCCCTATATCAACGGGCGGTTGTGGGACTCGGACACCGAGGATTTTCAGTCGGTGGCGCTGCCCGCCGCGACCAAGAAACGTGACGGCTCGCCCTATGTCGAGCATTACGGAAGCGAGCCGGAAGACCTCGTGCCCATGTGCCCGACGCAGGAGGTTTGGCAGAACAAGGTGCAGGAGGTCGTGTTGCGCCTGGTCGGACCCGAGTTCGACGTCGATGGCGTGTATATCGACCAGGTGGCCGCGGCGGCCCCCGCCGAATGCTACGACCGAAGCCACGGCCATCCTCTGGCTGGGGGCGACTGGTGGACCACCCGGGGATACTGGCCCATGCTCACCAAACTCAACGCGGCCATTGATCAGCAGTTCCCCGATAAGATGCTCACCACCGAATGCAACGCGGAACCGTTCACGCACGTCTTCGACGGGTATTTGACCTGGCATTTCCAGTACGAACACGCCGTGCCGGCGTTCGCGGCGGTGTATGGCGGGAAGATCGTGATGTTTGGGCGGTCTGACCCGGGCGAAGAAATCCAGGCGCATGTGGCGCGCACCGGCCAGGCCCTGGTCTGGGGCGAACAACTCGGGTGGTACGCCACCAACTATGTCGAGCGCATGCCCCGCGCCGCGGAATACCTGCGCCGCTGCGCCCGTGTCCGAAGCCATCTGTTGCCGCAACTCGCGCGCGGGCGCATGCTGCGTCCGCCCGCGGCCACGGGCGATATTCCCAAGGTCACCGCGAACTGGGCGTGGGGAGGCGGCGACTGGCCCGTCACGACACCCGCGCTCCAAACCGGCGCATGGACCGCGCAAGACGGGTCCGTTGCGTTCATCTTCGCCAATACGGTCGAACAGCCGCTCACGTTCTCGTGGGTGCTGAACGGGAATGACTACGCCCTGAAAGGCGATGCAATTCCCTGCACGCGCGTGACGGAAGACGGCATCTCGCCTGCGGAGCCCCTAGCCGCCGGGTCCTCAAACACCGTGACGCTCGAGCCTCTAGCCGTCACGGCGTTTCTCTTGGCCCCCTCGCCTTGAAGAAGGGTCAACGCACGCGCTCGGCTGTGTGATACAGCAGCCTCAGTAATCGAGTCCGAAAAGCGGACCGAAAACAATCAGAATAATGTAGAGCGGCCATAACAGGGCCCGCACGATGCTGTTGTCAAATAGCTGGAGAAAATTCATAAGGCGTCCTCCCTTACCTTGTTCAATCGAGCATACCAGAAGTGGTGGGTGCTCAGCTACCATGAGGGTTCATGATGCCCTGTCCCCTGCTCTTCGCGGGAAAATGACTGAAAACGGCTCGCAACTCGTTTGCCAACCAAGCTCTGACGGTCCGACGCATGAAATGCATGTTCAACAGGCTCCACTGTGGACGGCTTCTGTAAGTGTTTCCGTCGCTTGCCCTTAAACCACGTGAGCCCGGCTCAACCCCGCTGCCGTACGGCGCAAACCCATCCTGGATACTGGACTTACGGGCGGGAACATGATAAACTACGCCCACGCCGTACGTGGTCTTTTGCCAGGGACGCGGAAGGAGAGAAAGGGTGGCATTGTCGCTTAAACTTGCGGTCGAGGCCGGTCCCCATGACCGTTCCTTCTGCCCTGTAACCATAAGTTTACCAATGAGTTATGCAGGATTCGGGGGCGTGCTCCTGCAAGATATGGAATCCAAGAAAACGATTCCTTGTCAAGTGGCGCGTAGCGGCAAAGAAACCACGCTAACTTGGCTCGTGACGGGTCTGAAAGCAGGCAAAATCCAGAAACTCGCTGTAAAACCGCTTCCCCGGACGCAGATGCAGGCCAAGAACAAAGTTATTCTGGAAGACGAGCCCCGCGAGGGAAAAGTGACTGTGTCGGTCCTGGGCAGTCTTTTTACGGCTTACAACTACGGCCTCAATTGGGTCCGGCCGTTTCTGTATCCGGTGCTCGGGCCCGGCGGGGCCCAGGTCACCCGGAATTGGCCCATCTCGGACCATGTGAAAAACGAGAAAAGGGATCATCCTCATCACAAATCCATCTGGGTCGCTTATGGCGAGTGTGGCGCCAGCAAGGTGGACAATTGGGCTGAGCAGCCCGGTCACGGATGGCAACGGCACGTGGCGTTTCTCAAGAAAGCGTCTGGCCCGGTATTTGGCCAGATTGTTGCGAAGAACGATTGGTGCACTCACAAAGAAAGGAAACAATTCGAGGAAATCCGCGATATGCGGTTCTATGCTCTCCCTGGGGGCGTTCGTCTATTCGATATCCGTGTCACGTTCCGCATGACCGAAGGCCCGATTACCTTCTATGACACGAAGGAAGGGGGGCTTGTTTCCGTGCGCGTTGCCAGTTCCATGGATGTTCCATGCACGGGCAAGATCGAAAACGGGTACGGCGGCATCAACGAAATGGAAACGTGGGGGAAAAGCGCTCCCTGGTGCGATTACAGCGGCATCGCTGATGGCAAACACGTGGGCATCGCCATCATGGATCACGAGACCAACCCTCGTTATCCAACCGGCTGGCACGTAAGAGATTACGGCCTTATGACAGCGAACTGCTTTGCGTGGAAGCATTATCGCCCTGAAGCAAAACTAAGGGGAGACATGAGGTTCCCAAAAGGGAGCCGGACAACTTGGACATACCGGCTCTATATTCATCCGGGAGATGCAGCCCAAGGCAAGGTGAAGGACCGGTTCCTGGACTTCATTGCGCCGCCGCGCGTCAGCGTTGCATAGGCCGTTCCAGGCACGAAGCGCGCCCAAACAGGTGTTGCCCGGGTGGGAGCGTGTTTCGAACGTGGGGACGGAGAGTTCTTCGGTACCGGCTGCACGCGGCCAGTCCGCCGTGGGTCTCTGAACGCAACGGCACCCAGGAGGCAAACATGGCAAAAGGGAAGGCACGGCCCAAGTCGACAGGCAAGAGCCGCACGAAACATACGGCCAAGAGCGCCAAGAGAAAGACGGCCAAGCCGAGCAAGGCCCCCGCAAAAAAACGGGCCCAACAGAAAGGTAAGAAGGGCCAAGGCAGGAGTGTCGTCAGAAAGACAGCGGCTGCGAAGAAGGCCGTGAAGAAGCCCTCGCCAAAGCCCAAGAAAGTCATGAAGCCAAAACCCGCGCCAAAGGCGAAGACCCAAGTCAAGACCAAACCGAACACGGCGCCGGCCCCGGCCGTCAAGACGAAGAAACCAGTCGAGCAGGAGACCGCAATAGACGTGGCAACCAAGAACAGCACCGCTCCCCGAGCCAGAAGAACGGCTCTTGACCGTGAATTTCTAATGGACTTGGCCAGTTCGATTCGGAACGCGGTCTTACCCGCGATTGATGCCGCGAAGGGGCGCGAAGTTATCGGCAATGCCGCCAGCGGCGATGCGACCTTCCAACTCGACCGGCTCGCGGAAAAAGCGCTGCTGGTGTTTCTCCGGGACGCTAAACTTCCCGTAGCGTACTATTCGGAAGACTCGGGCTACACAACGTTCACCAGCGGTCAACCCGAGCATCTCCTCGTTGTAGACCCGATTGACGGGACCCGCGCGGCGAAGTCCGGCTTCGAGTGGTGCGTCGTATCCATCGGCAGCACACGGGTCATCGAGCGGCCGTATATCGGCGACATCGACACCGCGCTGGTAATGGAACTGATGGGTCCCCGGACCTTTTACGCCGAGCGCGGCAAGGGTGCGCGCCTGTATATCGACGGTCAGTATCGCAAACCCCGGCTTTCCAGGAACGCCGAATTGGAGACGGTGGTATGGTCGATGACGGTTCCTGCGCGGCCGGCCGAGCTTATCTTCCCCACGGCGGCCAAACTCATCGATTTGACCAGCCTCAAGGGGGGCTTCTACGCGTGCAACAGCACCTCTTACAGCCTTACGCGCTTGCTTACGGACCAGCTCGACGCGTGCATCGACATTGCCAACCGGTACTACCGGGATATCCCGGAAGTGGTTCAGGATCAGTTCATTAACGCCGGACGCGGCGCGGTTCTCGGCATTGCCCCCTACGACATCGCCGCGTCACTGCTTATCGCCGAAGAGGCTGGCTGCATCGTGACCGACGCTTACGGCAAGACCCTGAGAGACGTCCTGCTCCTCGACAGCGCCACCGGCAACCACCGCTCGATGGTGGCGGCAGCCAATGCCGAGCTCCACGAGAAGCTCCTGAGCTTCTTCGACACACGCATTCGTCAATACGAACAGTTGCTCGAGCGCAGGGCGGAACTATCGTCTTCGTAAGCCCGGTCCGGTTGCCTTTTTGCGCGGCATCCCGGGACCAGCGCGGGTTTCTGGAAATGCAGAAGGCCCCCGGGCTGTTTCCTCTGGTTGGTTTCGGCACCGCGATGTTCCAAGGAGGGCAGCATGCCTGATCGAGCCAGCATACGATTCGTACAGACCACCGCGGACCGCCACTTGTCGCGGTTCAAGATCGAGCCTGGGCAGATGGCCACTCTGGTCATCTTCGGCGCGACTGGCGACCTGGCAGGCCGAAAACTGATCCCCGCCATCTACAACCTGTGGGAAGCGGGCTATTTGCCCAAACGTATCGCCGTCGTGGGCGCCGCAAGAAGGCCCCTCGACGAAAACCGGTTCCGTCAGGACATGTGCGAAGCCCTGAAAGAGTTTTCGCGCACCGGACACGGCGACAGCGACACGTGCGACCCCTTTGTCTCGAACATCTACTACCAGCAAGTCCGGTTCGACAACGCGGCCGATTATGTCCTTCTGAAGAAGCGGCTCGACACCATCGAAACGGACCTCGGCGGCTCCGGAAACCGCCTATATTACATGGCATCCGCGCCGGAGTTTTTCGCTCCCATCACACGCAATCTGGGCAATGCCGGCTGCGTCTATCCTCCCGGCGGCACGCCCTGGTCGCGCATCGTCGTCGAGAAACCCTTCGGGTTCGATCTCGAGTCAGCCAAGAAACTGAATGCCGATATCAGCAGCGTGCTGGATGAGAGCCAGATCTTCCGCATCGACCACTACCTCGGCAAAGAGACGGTGCAGAACATTCTGGCGGTCCGGTTCGGAAACGCCATTTTCGAGGCCCTGTTCAGCCAGAAATACGTCGACAATGTTCAGATCACCGTCGCGGAAACGGTTGGCATGGAAGGCCGCCGCGGCGCTTTCTACGACAAGGTCGGCGCTTTGCGCGATGTGGTTCAGAATCACGCGCTCCAACTTCTGTGCCTGGTGGCCATGGAGCCTCCGATCCGGTTCAATGACCGGGGTATACGCGACGAGAAACTCAAGGTGCTCAACAGCATCCAGGTGCCTCTCGATGAACCGTTGGAGGACTGGTGCGTGCGCGGTCAATACCGCGAAGGTCCCGACGGTCCCGGCTACCTCTCCGAGGAGGGGGTAAGCGGCGCGTCGCAAACCGAAACCTATGTCGCGTTACGGTTGTTCATTGACAACTGGCGCTGGGCCGGCGCGCCGTTTGTTATCCGAACCGGCAAACGGATGAAGAAACGCGTTACCGAGATCGCGGTGGAGTTCAAAGACCCTCCGATGCATCTCTTTCGCGAACTTGGCGCGCGGCTGCCCGAAACAAACGTCCTGGTATTCCGCATCCAGCCGGACGAGGGCATCTCGCTCACGTTCAACGCCAAACCGCCGGGCATGCATTTCGCGGTGCAGCCCGTGGCAATGAACTTCACCTACGGCGCTACGTTTGAAGAGGACCTGCCGGAGGCTTACGAACGGCTCTTGCTCGATGCCATCCGCGGCGACAGCACCCTGTTCATGCGTTCCGATGAGATCGAGAGCGCATGGACCATCGTCACGAACATTCACGAGACGTGGAAAGACGCGCCGCCGGTTAAGCTCTACGCCCCCGGCTCCTGGGGTCCGGAAGAAGCCGGCCGCGTCTTCACGAACTGCCGCGGCGCCTGGCGAAACCCATGATGTCTCGGGAAGGACGTGGCACGAGCGAGTTTCGCGTCTGTGCGGACCCGTTACGGGCGCTTGCCCGTGCCTTCGCCGAACTGGTGGCGTCTCTCGAAAGGCCCTGCGTCGCATTGTCGGGCGGCTCGACTCCGAAAAGCCTGTATATCCTCTGGGCCACGGAATACCGGACGTCCCTCCCGTGGGCCTCGATGCACCTGTTCCAGGCCGACGAGCGCTGTGTGCCGCCCGGCGATCCCGCGTCCAACTGGAGACTTCTCAACGAGACCCTGCTCAAGGCCGTTCCCGAAACCCACGCGTACCGTATCGAGGCCGAACGCCCCGGTGCCGCCGAAGCCTATGAGACCATTCTGCGGCAACATGTCCCCGCCGGCGAGGACGGGGTTCCCCGCCTCGACCTGGCATTGCTGGGGATGGGCGCAGACGGCCATACCGCATCGCTTTTCCCCGGCACGCCGGCCCTTGACCAGCGGGAACGCCTGGTAGTGCGGAACGACGCACCTCAACTCCAGCCCGCGAGAATCACGCTCACGTTTCCAGTGCTGGAGGCTGCGCGCCACCGGTGGTTTCTTGTAACGGGACGCGATAAAGCGGACGCCGTGGCTGCGGCCAAGGCGCGCGCCAATCCCGCCGGCCGCCTCGACGCCCTCTGGTTTCTCGACGGCGAAGCCGCCAGCCGCCTGTGAACTCAAGGTCTTGGTGGGCGAAACCGCGTGGTCTGTCCCAGTCAGGAATCCGCCGCGGCATCGGCCGGGCCCGGGACAGACCCGTCTCGCGCCTGCCGCGCTGGTTGTGTCCCTTATGATTCGGGGAGGGTTTCGATGGCTTGGGCGATGGCGTTGCGCCAGTGCTCAAATGTCGCGGGGCTGTGCGCATAGGTGTCCATTGATTGCGCAAGCTCCTCCGGCAGCGTGAGCAGCGGCTCGAACGCCGCGACATCTTCCCCGCGCGCTTTGGCCGCCGTCACGCGCTCGTTGAGGATCGCGAGGTATTCGTAGTCCTCGACGCCGTCCCGGATCATTTCGAGACGCAGGCTGGGGACGACGCCCGCGCCCTCGAGCTGGTAGACGAGTTGTCCGTCGCCGCGCCCATCGCCTCCGGGGTTTTCCTTGATTGCTTCGCCGAGCCCGTTGTTGGCGCCGGTAGCCCAATACAGGTTGCCGGTGACGCCGTATTTCCACATGAGCAGGAACGACATGCGGGCGCAGGCGGCTGCCTGGGGGATGGAATAGGTGGGAAGCGGAGCGGAATCGCCACAGTTGTACCACCACATCTCTTTGCCAAGCGAACGGAGTTCCTCGAGCCGCGCGCCGATGTTTTCGCGAGCATACCACTGCACCGGCGGGCAATAGATATCCACCACTTCGTGCCACGATTCGAGCGGCTCGAAGGACACGCACATGATCTTGAGACCGGGCACGGCCTCACGCACTACGCGGCCGATCGCTACAAGCTGTTCGCTGTACTCGATAGCCGGTTCATCCCATAAGTAGAAAAAGGCCCTGTCGAACCATCCCTTTTCCTTCAAATGCTCGCAGAACAGGCGCAGCCATTCGAGCATCCGAGCCTTTGCTTCGGGACCGTCCAAGGGATTGAGAGAGACGTCGGCATCCTCGTTCTTTGCCTCGTCGTGAAACGTCCGGTGCAGGCGCCCGGGAATCAGTCCGCTGCCGTCCCCGGCCGATAGGGGCAGCCCGAATACCGTGAGTCCCATTGAAAACGCTTGTGCCATCGCCTGGTCGTATTCGGCGAAATCCATGGCCATGGAGTCGTCCGCACGAAGCAGATAGCGCGGTTCCGCGAAGGACCCGGCACAGGGCCCGCCGCCGGTCGGCGTGCGGTGCGACAGAAGGACCGCGTTGATGCCTCCGCCCCCGCATCCGATGATGTGTTTCGTGTGCGCCCGAACAGGCAAAGTGAAATCGTAGACGCGCACCGACAGCGGCATTTCGAGAGCATGGGCGTTTTGCGGCGCGATGGTCACGATGGTCTTGTATTGCCCGGCAGGCGCGTCTTCCGGCGCGTGAATTCGTATCCACAGGGACTGTTGCGCGCCGGCCGGCACGTCAAGCGCGTTCATGGGCACGATGGGATCGGGCCAGGGTTCGTTGTTCACCTGCACGAACCGCACGTTCTCGACCTGCACATGCCCGGACTCGATAACGTGACCGGACTCCGCGTGCGTAAGCGGGGTCATGGTTACGGTTGCGTTTTCGAGGGCGCTGTCGCCCGCCATCACGACAAGCTGGACACCCTCGTATTCGTGTCGAGCAAGAGCCACCGCACCGTCGAAAACCAGTTGGGATGCGCGAAGGGGGGAGTTGGGCCGGAGCTTCGCCATGGACGGCGCCCAGCTCGCGATGTATTCCGGAGCACGCCCCTCATTTGACGGCGCGAAATGGCGCGCCGCGCTCAAGCGGAGCACGGCGGCGTCCAGAATGTCCAGGTCATGTCCCAACTTCTGTACAGCTTGCGGGAGCGCGTCGACCGTCATGCTGTCGAGACCGCGAATTGCCGCGAACACTTCCTGCAAGCGCGCCCGGGCGCCGGTTGCGGCGGCCGCGTGCTCTTCTGGAAGCGCTGTCCGGGCCTGTTCGAGTAATGCGGACAGCGATTCGGCGCGCGCTTCGAGTTCCTGGGTTCGCTGCAGTGCCGCCCGGCCGGTACGCACACCCACCGCGTCGATAAACCACACGGAATCGGTGGGCACGCCGCCCCCCGCATAGCCCCGAATACGCACGTACCGGGTGGGACGATCGATGCTGAAAACGTACTCTTTCAGTTCCGGCGACAACTCGACGCGGCTGAGCAGCCGGAAATTCCCGTCCGCGTCCGCAGTTTCGATGGACGTGGTCTTGCCTGCTCCTGGCCCTTCCTGGCGGTAGACGAAGACGAGTTCGCCCCACGGGACTTCGTGTTGCAGGTCGAGCGTCAGTTCGGCCCAGTCGTTCCACCCGTTATGGAGAATGATGCGCGCGGTTTTTCCGTCGGGCGCGCCCAGGGCGTTTTCGACGTCCAGGCACTCAGGGAACGGCAGATCCGTGCGGGCTTTGTCGACGTTGGTGGCGCTGACCTCGCGCGCCCACACCGCCAGCTCGTCATTTTCTCCCGCCCATGCGGCCGAGGCCGCGGCAAAAAGCAGCGTGGTGAGCAAGATGCAGCACCTCCGTATTGAACCGTTCTTTCCCCCGCAGGGTACACCGCCGTTATAGCAAAGTTGACGGCTCCCTTCTTGGACCGCGGCGCTCGCGCCCGCCGCGCCCTTTGCATCCGTTCGGGCTATTCTACTGCGCGCTCGTTTTTGCGGCTAGGCCTCGACGATACCCAGGGGCTGCCAAGTCTGCCAACGGCCGCGGGTGAAGTCGGGGAAATCTACCGTTTGCGCGCGGTTGGCGACCGACTGTTCGCTCAACGGGCCGACCACGCTCCACGCGGCGGCATCGTACACGTCCATGTCGAGCGGCAAGCCTTCGCGCAGGCATTTGATCAACCGGTAGTCTTCCATGAAATCCATGCCGCCATGTCCCGCGCCACCGGCTTCGGGACCGAGCTTTTTCCAGAGCGGGTGGTCGAATTCGGCCCGGTACGTCTCCAAGTCTTCCCAGGTATGGGCGGGGCTGCGCCCCTCGATGTAGATGCGGTCCGGATAGCCTTGAGTGATGGCCCGGGTGCCCTGGAGCATGTTGATGCGGCTGTAAGGGCGGGGCGAATCACAGTTGTGCTGAACCATGATCGTGCGCCCGATGGCCGTTTTGATGAGGCTGGTATTGTAGTCGCCGTTGCTGAACTTTTCGTCGCGCCGCGGGTCGCCCTCGGGGAAATGTTCGTCGGCGTAGAGTTCCATCCCGAGCGCCTGGGAACTCATCGACACCATGTAATCGAACTTGTCGCCTCGGTTGATGTTCATGCACTGGGCGATCGGGCCGAGGCCGTGCGTGGGATAAAGGTTTCCGTTGCGCTCCATCGTGGGCCGGCGCCGCCACAAGCCTTCCCCCGCGTTCGAAAACTTGAGCTCGCGCAGGTCGTGCAGATAGCCGCCTTCGCCGTGGACCAGGTCGCCAAAGACCCCCTGCCGCACCATCAGCAGAATCTGCATCTCCGGACGGTTGTAGCAGCAGTTCTCCATCATCACGCAGTGCTTCTTGTATTTCTCGGCGCCCTCGACCAGTTTCCAGCAGTCTTCGACCGTATACGCCGCGGGCACTTCGGTCGCCGCGTGCTTGCCGTTTTCCATGGCGGACACGCACACCGGCACATGCCACTGCCAAGGGGTAGCGGTATACACCAGATCGAGGTCTTCCTCGGCGCACATGCGCTGGAAATCCCTCTCGCCATTGGTATACGCCTTGGGCGTGGGAAATCCTTTCTCCTCGACGAGTTTCTGCGCGTTGACCGCTCTTTCTTCGACGATGTCGCACACCGCAACGATCTGGCAGCCTTCGATGTTGAGGAGGTTGCGGACGTGGTTGGTTCCCATGCCGCCTACGCCAACGTATCCGATGCGGACATTCTCGATGGGGGGCGCCGCGAGCGGCGCCTCGGGGGCATCCCCAAGATTCTCGGGGACTGCGGCAAAGGCGGTTCGCCCGAGCGCGGCCATACCTGCGCCGATGCCTGCGGCGGCGCCCAGTTGAACGAAATCGCGGCGGTTCATCCCGCCCGGTGACGTGTGATGTTGCGGTGCTGGTTTCATGTCCGGTTCCTTTCCTGTATTTGATAGCGCGGCGCACGATTCTAGGCGAATCCGGCAGGCAATTGCCACTTCATGCAAGGGGAGACCGGCATGGACCCGTCCGACGGCTATGTTTCGGGCCTTCAGCCCTCGTCCTTGTTTTGAATCCCATCACCTGGCCCTTCAGGCCAGGCTGGTATGT
>DAOLNV010000108.1:0-5736 GCA_035416745.1 Candidatus Hydrogenedentota bacterium
AGCTCCGGGTCGCGCGGTCCGAGATTCCGGCGGTGACCCATGTCGACAACTCAGCGCGCATCCAGACGGTAAACAAACGGGACAATCCCCTCTATCACCGGATGATCTCGCGATTCCACGAGCTGACGGGGTGCCCGGTCATCATCAATACTTCGTTCAATGTGCGCGGGGAACCCATCGTGTGCGCGCCAAGAGACGCGTATGCCTGTTTCATGCGCACGAAGATGGATTACCTGGCCATGGGGCCGTTCATTCTCGACAAGGCGCTGCAAAAGGAATGGCCGCCGGACGACGCATGGCGCGAGGATTATCCCTTGGACTAATGATGGACTAATGACGAAAGCCTGAATACATGCCGCTCGATACCATAGACCCCCGAAATCGCACGGAACAGCGCAAGTTCGGCTTTGGCTTGTGCGCGGCGTTGCTTATCCTTGGCGGCATTCGCTGGTGGACGGCCGAGACGCGTCCCGTAATGTTTCTGATGCTCGCGGCGACGTTTTTTGTTGTCAGCGCATTCCTTCCGTGGGCGTTGCGGCCGCTGTTGGCCGCGTGGATAAAGACGGTCCTGGCGATCAACTGGGTGGTGACCCGCGTGTTGCTGGGCCTGGTCTTTTACGGCATGGTCACGCCCGCGCGGCTGGTATTGAAGCTCGCGGGCGACGACCCGCTGCAGCGGCAATGGGAACCCGAAAAGGCGAGTTACTGGGAAGAGCCCGAGGAACAGCCCGAGGAACTCGAAGCGTATCTTGGGCAATCCTCGCACCATGTTTTCGGCACTATCATCGCGCTGTCGGTGTTCCTGTGGAGCCGTAAGCGATTCTGGCTCGCGCCCATCATCATCGTGCTGCTGTTGTTGTCGCTGCTTATGCTTCTGACCGGCAACCTGGGGATATGGTCGTCTTTTATCTACATGGGCATCTGAGCCCTGTGCGGGTTTGGAAGCGAGGCGTTGGACGGGTCTCCGCGGGCGGCACTGCAATACGCCGCGCCGGGCCAGGGTGGCACGGAAAGCGCGTGGAAGTTTCCGTATGTCGATAGCGGATAGCTATTTGCGTGACCGGCACACGGTGCTGGTGATCAGCCCCCGGCTGTCGGTCAGGTTGATGAAGTAGGCGGCGCAGTCTCCCGGCAGCTCCACGGCAACGCGGTTGTCCTGGACGGTTGCGGGAACGAGTTCCCACGCGCAGGCGCTCCAATCGCTGATATCGCGGGTCCAGACCAAGTCGGCCTTGACAGGTGTGCCGTTCTCGAAGATCGCCATGGCGGTATCGCCTTCCTCCGCTTCGGCCACGATGCGGATGAGCGGCTCGCCTCCCTTAAACTTGCTGTCGGCGTAGGCATAGATTTCCTTGGGCGCCCACCCGTCCTGATGGCTGTGGCCGAGGCCGGGCTGGACGCTGAGGGTCTTTGTGCCGCCCGCGCGAAGATAGGTGCGGCCGTAGACACCCAGATAGTAGTGGGGGTCGCTGGCCGCGTTCACCCAGAGCGTGGGGATGGTGATGGCGGCCACGTACTGCGAGGGATCCCACAGGCGTATCCATTCGCCGGCCTTCTCGGGAGGCATGGCGTCGAATACGGGTTTCCACGAGATCTCGTTGATGAACCCGCATCCGTAGACGGGTATGGCGAACTGGAACCGGGTGTCGACCGCCGCGGCGATGTGCGTGAGAAATCCACCCCACGAAATGCCTGTGAGCCCGATGCGTCCGGGATCGACACCCGCTTGTGAAGCCAGCAGCGAATGCGCCAACGCAATGTCGGCAACCGCATGATAGGCCCAGAAATCCTCTTTCGCACCGTCCATGGGCGTTACGCCGCCGAAACTCGTAGGACCGCTGAACTCGTGTGTCGGGCGGCTGCCGTGCTCGCCTTGGGGAACCGTTCCGTCGAGGTCCATGGCGATGGCAGCATAGCCGCGCGCGTTCCAGATGCGCACCCACTCGTCGTAGGCGGTGCCTCCGCCGCCGTGAACAAGCACCATGCCGGGGACGCGTTCGCCCTCAGGATGGTCTGGGATACCCATCCACGCAAATACGCGCGTGGGCTTATTCTCGAATGGCAGCGCATCGTAAAACAGGGCCCGCACCCCCTCCGCGGCGAACCCTTCCGCGGGATACGTTGCGGGCGGTTGCGACAAACGCGCCATGTCCCACTGCACCGGCAGTACTCCGGCATCACCCGCCGCGCAACACATTGAAAGCAATGCAAACATCATCATGAAATCCTTTTGAGCGCGGAATACGCGTACATTCGAGCCGTCCCTGTTCCCGCCCAACACGTGCGGGAGTATAGAGGGACCGGGTTTCTGGCCTCAAGCCGTGGGTTTTGGCGCCGGGCTGGACCGTTGCGAGGCAAGGCGGCTTGGCGCGGGACGCATGGGCCCGCCGCTGTGTCGTGTTCCTACGCCTTGCCGCCGGTGGTGGCGATCCCCTGGATAAAGGTGCGCTGTGCAAGGAAGAACAGCACGATCACGGGGACGGTAAAAATGCACGCGCCAGCCATGAGCTGTGCCCATTCGCCGCCGTAGCTCGACATGAACTGCTGCAGCCCGTAGGCAAGGGTGTATTTCGTGGGATCGTTGATGTAGAGCAGCGGCCCGAAGAAGTCGTTCCACGTATACAGGAACTGGAACAGGGCGCAGGTGGCCATGGCGGGTTTTGCGAGGGGCAACATGACCTGCCAGAAGATGCGCCATTCGCTCGCGCCGTCTATCCGGGCGGCTTCGGCGAGTTCCTCGGGAATTGTCCGGAAGAACTGTCGCATCAGGAAGATGTAAAACGGGTTGCCGAAACACGCCGGCACGATAAGGGGCAGAAAAGTGCCGTACCATCCGAGGGCGCGGAACAAGGCGAACACGGGGATCATCGTTACCTGCCCGGGAAGCGCCATGGTCGAGATCATGAGCATGAACAACACTTCCCGCCCGCGGAATCGCAATCGCGCAAATCCGTAGGCCACAATGGCGCTTGCCAGGACCGCCCCAGCGACGTTTGCCGCGCACAGGAAGATCGTGTTGCGCAGATACGCGCCCACGGGCACGGTCTGAACGGCCTCGGCATAGTTGCTCCATTTGACGGGGCTCGGAATAAGGCTCGTCAGCGAGATGGCCGTGTCACGCCCTTCGCGGGCGTAGATCTGGTCGTCTGTCTTGAGCGAGGTCGAGGTCATCCACACCAGCGGCAGGATGAAGGGGACGCACAACGCGAGGAGGAGCGCGTGTGCCGCGATACGCTGGGTTCTGCCCGGGCGCAGGGGAGATGCGCTACTCTTCATAGCCCAGCTCCTTGCGCGATGCCCGTTCGCGCGCGATCTCCCGCTCGAAACGGTCGAGCGCTTCCTCGGCGGTCAACGTGCCGCGCATTGCGGCTTCGTCCGCCTGTATCAGGCGGTCCCACAGGAATACCTGGTAGGGTACGGGCGGCATGGGGAGCATGTTTTCGCTGGGAAGCATGTCGAGAAATGTCTGGAACTGGGGAAACTCCTCGACGTATTTGCGGAAGATGGGGGCTTCGGCAATAGCGGGAGACAAAGGGAGCCACCCGCCCCAGGTATAGAATTCGGCCGCGCGCTCGGGGTTCTCGAGTCCGCTCCAGAACTTGATGAACTCCCAGGCGCCCTGGACGCATGCCGCGCCGCGCGGGATGATCATGAAATTGCCGTTGACCCATCCCGCGTGTTCTTTTCCGCCCTTGGGCGGCGGAACGGGCCGGGTGATGTACTCGAGTTCGGGCGCGTACTTTCGCAGTTGCTCGACCCGCCACTGCCCGTCCGCCGTGATCGTGTATGACCCGCTGATAAACGGCCACTCGACGTTGCCAAGCCCGATTGCGAGCCCCGAGATGAACCGGACGACCTTGTCGAAGCCCAGCTTTCGGCGTTCGTCCACCAGAAACTGGAGGGCCGCCCGGTTTTCCGGCGTGTCAATCTGCACCTGGCCGGTCTTCCAGTCGTAGAACCCGCCGCCGAAGGCCGGGGCGTAGTCGTACAGGTTCTGTGGCATGAATCCGATGCGGATGAGGTCGCCGCTTTCATTGAACCGGTGAAGCTGCTGGCTCCATACGCACAATTCTTCGAGCGTTTCAGGAATATCATCGGGGGAGAGGCCGGCCTCGCGCAGATGGTCGAGGCGGATGTAGTTCGCGCGGATGTTGAGCCCCGTCGTGACTCCATAAAGCCTCCCTTGATACATGCCGATCTTCTGCGCGGCCGGATAGACCGTCTCCTGAAATTCCTGCCATTCCCCGGGCGTCATCAGGTCGTCGAGCGGGATGATGAGCTTGCTGTCGGCCCATTTCGGAATGACCGAGTTCCATTGCGCCATCACGTCTGGCGGGTCGCCGCCCGCGACTGCGAGCAGAAACTTCGAATCCGCCGCCGTGTACGGTATGGACAGCGGAATCACTTCATAGACGTTCTGGCTCTCGTTGAAGCGGTCTACGATGTCGTCGACCACGTCTTTCCATTCGGCGGTCCACATGTGCCAGAATCGGACGGGGATGCGGCCGGGGTATTTGCGCGGGGGCGGACCCGGCAATGCCAGCACCACGAGCGTCCCAATCGCGGCGGCAATGGCGGCGGCCCAGAGGGCCCGCGTCCGTCTGCGTGGCCGTATGTCTTCGATGTTGGACATTGGAGACTCGGGTTACCCGCCGTAATGCACCCATCGGTGGTGCGACCGGAAAATCACGATTGTGAGCATCATGACGACCACAAAGAGAATCCAGGCCATAGCGCTCGCATACCCCATGTCGAGATAGCGCCATGCTCGGTTGAACAGGTAGAGGGCGTAGAAGTGCGTGCTGTCTTCGGGGCCGCCCAACGTCATGATGTAGGCTTGCGTGAAGTACTGGAACGAGCCGATCACCCCCATGATGAGGTTGAAGAAGATGACGGGGGTTATCATCGGAAGCGTCACGTGGCGGGTGCGTTGCCAGGCGTTTGCTCCGTCAATGATGGCGGCTTCGTACAGCGTAACCGGCACGTCTTTCAACCCCGCGAGATAAATGATCATGCTGCCGCCCACGGCCCACAGCGACATGAATACCAGCGACCAGAACGCCCAGCGGGTGTCTTGCAGCCAGGCGGGACCGATGATGCCGAGATTGCGAAGCAGGCCGTTCAGCAGGCCGATCTGTGGGTTGAGAATCCAAACAAATACCACGGAGGTGGCCACCACGGGCACGATCGCCGGGACGTAGAACACCGTGCGGTACACGCTGATCCCGCGCAGGTCGAGGTTCAGCAACAACGCGAGGCCGACCCCGAACACGATCCCCACCGGAACCGCTACCATGGCGTATTTGAGCGTGATCCACAACGATTTCCAGAACAGAGGGTCGTCAAAAAGCAGTTTCTGGTAGTTTGCCGGCCCGATAAGCTCGGGCGGAGAGACGATGTCGTAGCGGGTAAACGACAGGTAGATGCTGATCAGGAACGGGCCGGCCGTGAACAGCACGAACCCGAGCAGCCAGGGACTGATGAACAGGTAGCCGATGCGGTCTTGGCTGTATCTCATGCGGCCTAACCCCCGAAACGCGGCCCGCGGACTCGAAACACCCGTCCCGGCCTGAATATGTGCGGATTTCGCGACCGGGGTGAGGATACCCAAGCCTCGCGCCACGCGCAAGCAGCAGGGCCCTTGCCGTGGCACGGTCCTGACTGAGCCGCGTTTGCGACCGAAGGTCCCTATTGTGAACGGCCCGGGAGGGAATCCTGTATTCCTCAGGTGGGCTG
>DAOLNV010000108.1:5836-10787 GCA_035416745.1 Candidatus Hydrogenedentota bacterium
GACGGATTGGCCCGAGTACCGGGGTCCGTGGAAAAACGGCAATGCCCAGGCCCCCGGCAGCACGGAACCCATTAGGCTGCCCCTCACCTGGAGCGAAACCCAGAATATCGCCTGGAAAACGGCCATCCCCCATGAAGGGCATTCGACCCCGGTCATCCTCGGCGGCCAGATTTGGCTGACCACGGCCACCGCGGACGGCCGCGAATCCTTCGCGATCTGCGTCGATGCCCAAACCGGCGAAATCCGGTTCAACGAAAGAGTTTTCGAGAACGAGAACCCCGAGCCGCTCGGGAACAACATCAACAGTTACGCGTCACCGTCGCCGGTCATCGAGCCCGGGCGCGTATACGTCCACTTCGGCTCGTATGGCACGGCGTGTTTGGACACGGCCACGGCCAAGCCGGTATGGGAGCGCCGCGACCTTCCGTGCCGCCACTTCCGCGGCCCCGGGTCGTCGCCGCTGCTCTACGAAAACCTCTTGATCCTCTCGTTCGACGGCATTGACCAGCAGTACATTGCCGCGCTCGACAAGAACACGGGCGGCACCGTCTGGAAGACCAACCGTTCGACCCAATGGAAGGACCTGCTCGAAAACGGGCGGTACTTCCGCGACGGGGATTATCACAAGGCGTTCTGTACCCCTCTCGTCATCGAATGGGAAGGAAAGCCGCAACTGATCTCGCTCGGCGCGTGTGCCGGGTTCGCCTATGATCCGTACACCGGCGCGGAGCTCTGGAAGACCCATCACGACGCCCACTCGGCCTCGCCCCGGCCTCTGTTCGGCAACGGTCTTCTTTATGTGACGACTGGCCACGGCCAAACCGAGTTGTGGGCCATTCGTCCCGGCGGCCAGGGTGACATCACCGACACGCACGTCGCATGGCGCGTGGCAGGCAAGGAAGTTCCCAAGCAGCCGTCGCCGGTGCTCGTGGGCGAACTGATTTACATGGTCAGCAACGAAGGCATCGCCTCGTGCGTCGACGCTCTGACCGGCGAGATGGTGTGGAGCGAACGAATCGGCGGCAATTTCATGGCCTCGCCCATATACGCGGACGGACGCATCTACGCCTCGAACATGCAGGGTGAAACCACCGTGATGAAGGCCGGCCGGACGTTCGAGATTCTTGCCGAAAACCGCCTCGAATCCGGGTGCCTCGCCTCGCCTGCGGTGTCGGGCAAAGCCCTCTTCCTTCGCACCAAGACCCATCTTTACCGGCTCGAGTCACGCTAGGTCCGCAAGTGACCCTTACTGTTTCCGTGTCTGGATGGCGACGTCGTCGATGTAGAAGACCGTGGTCGCGTCAGCGTTCGAGACGAAGCCAAACCAGTCGACGCGTTTGATGCTCTCGCCGGTCTGTGGCAGCCCTTCGAACCGTTTGGGTTCCTGTTCGGGCAGGGTGACGGTCAAGTCGTAGGTTGCGGTGGATTGACTTCCCAGCGCGCACACGATCTCGAACCGCACCCACACGCCGGGGGGCAGGGCCATCAGAGGCTGTCCGTTAGCGGAAAGCTGTCCGTCGCGCACCCAGAGGCTTGGGCCAATGCGGTAGGGGGAACGGTTGTCGCGCCACTCGTGGAAGAATACCGTGCCCGGCTCGAAACGTCCCGCGAACGAGCCCACGGCCGTCCCCGTCCGGAGGTGGGGGGCGCAGGACATGTAGGGGAAGAATGCGTACTGGAGGCCCTGCGCGTCGGTAAACTTCAGGCTGTGGCTGCCGGATGCGGCGGTTTCATCGGTAACGCGGATCGAGGCGCCGGCACCCTCGCCCTGGGGCGCCGCGATGCGTGCGGTTTCGCCTACGGGGGTTTGTTCGAAATCGTCGGCGATGCTGACGGGTTCGGGCACAGGCGGCGGCGAGAAGGGCTCCCGGGGAATCTGTTTGGGTTTGTCGGTCCACTCGGGCTCGCCATACAACCCCGGCGCGGAAAGGTCGAAGGGCTGGAACCCGAGGCCGAGAGCCGGGGAATCCGCCGCGAGCCGGAAATCGGCGTGTTCGGGATCGGCGAAGAGCGGGTCGGCCATGATCGACTGCGCGTCGTGGCCCTCGGCCTGCCATTGCTGGAAATCGCGGCCGGCGAAATCGAGGTCCGGGCCGAAGGAACTCCAGTAGCAGTTGGCGTGGAGCTGGTAGTTGCCGTTGTCCCAGTGGATGCCCAGCATGGACTCGTTATTGCTGTAGACGATATTGCGCTCGAGGATGAACGAGATGTGTTCTTCCTCGCGCGAGCGGCGCAGCTGAGGCCCGTGCGAGTAGGCGAAGATGTTGTTGAGCACCCGGTTTTCTTTGCCGTAATGCTGGTGCAGGTTGCCGCTCGAGGTGTTGTAGACCAGGTTATTCTCGGCCACGATGTACGAAGAACCTTCGTCGAAGTAGATTCCCCATCCGCCCGAAACTTTCGGGTACGAAATCGAGTCGTGGAAGATGTTGTTGCGGATAATGGTTCCGGGGGAAACGCCGAGGGTATAGATGCTTCCGGTGTCGCTGAGCTGGCCCTTGGCGGTGTGGTGCACGCGATTGTATTCGATGATGTTGTTGTGCGCGGAGCTCGGGGCAAATCCCCACGACCACCCGACCGAGACGCCCGAGTACCGGAAGTCGCAGATTTCGTTGTGCGAGAGCGTATTGTACGAACTTCTCCCGAGCCACGCGCCAACCGCCCCGCGGTAGCGTTTCCCGCCGTCGTGAATGAAGCAGTTGTCGATGATGTTGCGCTCGCACGCGAGGTTGGGAGTTGCGGCGTCGCTGGTTTCGCCGATGCGGACCCCGCCCGCGCCGAGATCGGCCACTTCCGAGCGGCAGAGGCGGTTGTCCTGGCATCCCGCGCGGAACCAGACGCCATAATTGCCGGCGTGGGCGACCTCGCACGCCTCGATAAGGCAATTGCGCGCGCCAAGGGCTTCGATGGCGGCGTTGACCGGCACGGCCGCCTGCCCCCCGGGGTAGCCCTCCGCCGGAAGGGTGTATTCGCCGTAGTGCAGGCGCAATCCTTTGAACGCGAGGTGCTCAACAAACGCCCCTTCCTCGGGTTTGCCCGCGAGGACAAGCAATTGCTGCGTCACCGGCGCCACTAGGGTGACGGTCTCGGGCGTTTCGCCCGGCAGGGGGTAGTAGTAGAGCACGCCCGTCTTGCGGTTCAGGTACCATTCCCCGGGCTGGTCGAGGCCCTCGAAGAGATTCTCGACGAAGAAACGCTGTCCCGCGGGCTGCCAATAGCCCATGGGCCAGCCGGACCCGGCAGTAAACTCGAGGATATGATTCTCCAGGTCGAGGCTCTTGACGAAGTGCATCGAGGTGTCCCACGATTGAAACACGACTACCCAGGCGTCCGCGAGGCTCTCCCACTGCTGCAGGTCGCCCGGCTGAAACCGGATCTTGTCGTGGCTGGGCTCCTCTTTCCCCGTGTCCGCATTCGTCACCATTACGCGGCCCGTGGTATGGAAATAATCGGTGTCTCCGGGATAATCGCCCACGGGGTGCGCCGGATTGGGCGTGCGGGCGAGCTGCCGCCATTCGCCGTTCACATACAACCCGGTGAACACCCATTTCCCGTCGCGCACCTCGGGCAACTCGAGGGTCCACAGGGTCTGGCCCACGGTCCATCCTTCGAGGATGCGCCCGCCGTGAATTACCGGACGCTCCCCCGGGTACGCCTCGTAGGTGATGGGCGCGGAGACGGCGCCCGAGTCTTGCGGGCCGAACGTCACCGGCGCCGTGACGTGGTACGTGCCTTCGCGGATCAGGACGCGGATCGGGGCCTGGGTTCTTGCCGCGGGGTCGAGCGCGCGAATGGCGTCGCGCGCGGCCGCAATGGTCGCGAACGGCCCATCCGTGCCTTCGGCGCTCGGCGCCTCGAGTCTGCCCGTCCACGCATCGTTGCCGTTTGGCGCAACATAGAAGGCCGTCGCGCCGGACGCTTCCTGTGCCGCAGCGGCGCCCGGCACGAGCATTGCACAGACCCAGCCCATCGTTGCAGCAATGTGCGGCAGATACGTTCGCGTAAACAAGGATGCCCCTCCTCGGTGTGGCCCACAGTGAAAGCGTGATTGATGCCCAGCGCGGGCGATCATGACACCTCGCACGAGGGATTACAACCCGGTAAACACAGAAAAAGGGGGCCGCAGGGACAGAAGGCGCACCACTTGTTTGTAACGCGGTTGTGGCATGAAGATCCGCGTTCATGATTCGCGAGCCCCGGAGCGCCCCCTTGGCAATCGCGGCATTTTCAGGTCGCGGGTGGCAATGTGGTAGGATGGGCATCGGGCTGGGTCTGCTGTGACCTTGCGTGCAATGCCCGGTAGTTGCAGCTAAGCGGATTAGAAGGAGGCTCGTTCCAGTGAAAGTTCAAACAGCAGAACAGATTGGTGTGTGCAGTTGGTCGCTCCAGGCGACGGGTCCCGAGGACCTGGCGGAGAAGGTGAACGCCCTTGGCGTGAAGCGCGTGCAGCTCGGCCTCACGCCGCACCGCGGAGACACGGGTGCATGGAACGGCGTGGAGGTGGTGCTGGCCGCGTCGGGGATTCGTATCGTAACGGGGATGTATTCGACGATAGGCGAGGATTACACGACCCCGGAGACGATTCGCCGCACGGGCGGCATCGTGCCGGACCAGCACTGGGAAGAGAACGTGGCGCTGGCCAAGGCCACGGCTGCCAAAGCCCGGGAACTGGGCCTGCCATACATCATGGCGCACGCGGGGTTCCTGCCCCACGACCCCGGCGACCCGGATTTCGACAAGCTTGCTGGGCGCGTCGCTACGCTTGCCGGTCTGTTCGCCGACGCCGGCGCGGGACTGCTGATGGAAACCGGCCAGGAAAAAGCGGATACGCTGCTCGAGTTCCTCGACGAAATGAGGAGGCGCGGCGCGGCCAACGTCGCGGTGAACTTCGATCCGGCCAACATGATTCTCTACGACATGGACGACCCCATCGAGGCGCTGGGCAAACTGGCCC
>DAOLNV010000108.1:10887-15353 GCA_035416745.1 Candidatus Hydrogenedentota bacterium
GCCGGAGGGGACGGTGGTGGATTACCGAATCGAAACGGACACGATGGGCGCAATGCAGGTGCCCGCGGACACGTATTACGGGAGCCAGACCGCCCGTTCGCTCGAGAATTTCAAGATCGGCGCCGAGACCATGCCGCGCGAGGTCATCCGCGCGTTCGGGATACTGAAGAAGGCCGCGGCACTGACCAATTACGAGCTGGGTCTGCTCGGGCCCGATTTGCGCAGCGCCATCTGCCAGGCCGCCGACGAGGTCATCGAGGGCAAGCTCGACACCCATTTCCCGCTGGTGGTGTGGCAGACCGGCAGCGGGACCCAGAGCAACATGAACGTCAACGAGGTCATCGCGAACCGGGCCATCGAGCTGCTCGGCGGCGAACTTGGCAGCAAGAACCCCGTGCATCCCAATGACCACGTGAACATGTCGCAATCGTCGAACGATACGTTCCCGACGGCCATGAACATCGCCGCCGCCGAACAGGTGCAGCGCCATCTCCTGCCCCCGCTCGAAGGGCTGCGCGACACGCTTCAAGCAAAATCCGACTTGTTTGGCGCCATCATCAAGATCGGCCGTACGCACCTCATGGACGCCACGCCCCTCACGCTGGGCCAGGAATTCTCGGGGTACGCGCAACAGCTTGCCAACGGCATCGAGCGCATCAAGGGGGCGCTGCCCGGACTGTTCGAACTGGCCCTCGGCGGCACGGCGGTCGGCACGGGACTCAACACGAAGAAAGGTTATGATGTCAAGGTCGCGGGCAAGATCGCGGAGTTGACGGGACTGCCGTTCGTCACGGCGCCCAACAAGTTCGAGGCTCTGGCGGCGCACGACGCTTTGGTGATGATGTCCGGCGCGTTGAAGACCGTCGCGTGCAGCCTGATGAAGATTGCCAACGACGTCCGCTGGCTGGCGAGCGGGCCGCGGTGCGGTTTGGGCGAGATTCGGATTCCCGCCAACGAGCCGGGGTCGTCGATCATGCCGGGCAAGGTGAACCCGACGCAGTGCGAAGCGTTGACCATGGTGGCCGCGCAGGTTATCGGCAACGACACGACGATCGCCATCGCCGGCGCGTCGGGCAATTTCGAGTTGAACGTGTTTAAGCCGGTATTGATCTACAATCTGCTGCAATCGTGCCGGCTTTTGGGAGACGCGGCGCGGTCGTTCAACGACCATTGCGCGGCGGGCATCGAGCCTGACGAAGGGCGCATCGATGCCCTGCTTCGCGAATCGCTGATGCTGGTTACGGCGCTCAACCGCAGGCTCGGCTATGACAACGCGGCCCGTATCGCCAAGACCGCTTACGCCAATGGCACGACCTTGAAGGAAGAAGCGATCAACCTCGGCCTGCTGACGGCCGAGGAATTCGACCAAGCGGTGGACCCGGCCAAAATGCTCGGGCCCGCTGAATAGCGTATCGGACACACGATGGAATTCTTACTCGCTAACGCATACCTGGCCGCCGGAGGCATCGCCTTGGCCGTCTGCCTCATGTGGGCGCTTGTGGCGGGGGTGTTTGTTCTGCTTGGGGGCCGGCGGCGGCCCTACCTGCTCGGACCCGTTTTCGCGGTGGTGCACGGGCTGGCGGTCGCCGCGGTCGCACTCACAACTCCCGCGGACATGACCGCGTCGCCCCTTGCCGGGCTCGGGTGGCTGGTTCTTTCGGTTGCCGATTTCCCGGCTACCCTGCTGTTTCCGCGGGGCGCGGGAGGCGTTTCTCTGCCCGGGTTCTTCCTTATGGCCGGGACAGCGCAACAATTGCTCGCGGGGACGTTACTTGCCGCACTCTATGCCACGTGGCCCCGAAAGGAGTCCCGCCCCGCATGACCGTGCGCCGCTACATCTGGACGGCCCTCCTCTCACTGGTCCTGTTGGCTTTGCCCGCGATTGCGGCGGGCCCGAGAACCCATGCCGAAATCGGCCAGCGCGCGTGGGACCAGCACCTTGTGACGGACCCGGAGATGCTTCCGGGGTTGGCGGGCCTGCGCGGAGATGACCAAGCCATGCGCGCGTTCTACTGCGGCGCCACGTTCCCCGATTTTGGGCACAACAAGATCAACCACGAGGCGGCAGAGTATGCGCACTGGTATCCGTATCAACAGGCCTATTTCGAATATATGAAGGAGCATTTTCCTCCGCCGTGGGACGATGCTGCGCGCCGGGAAATCGCGTTCTTCCTGGGCATTCTGTGTCACGGGGTTGGCGATACACCCTGGCACTTCGACGAAGACGGCCATAAATCGCTGCTGACCATGGCCCGCGAAACCGACCGCGCCGGGCATGGGTTGACTGAGCACATAACCGACATTTTCAGCCACGTGCTGTTTGACATCGAACCCGACCCGCGCAGTGAGTTTGTTTGGCTCACCGGGACGGCGCAAGCGGTCTTCGAGCGCGCCGGGGTGGCGGTCACACCCGAGGAGCTTGCCCGGGGCTGCCGGAAACTCGAAGGGGAATGGTTTCGCGGCGCGCACCTCGGCCCCATCGCATATCCGTATTTCCAGGCCAAGATTCCGTGGTGCCGTGCGCATTACGAGGACTATTACTACGGCGGTCTCGAACACGGCGCGGCGCTCACCGCCATGTGCATCCGCTACTACTACGCGCGGCTCAACGGCTGGCATTATTATCAGAACATCCCTATCCAGGCGTGCGCGTTCCCGCGCGGAGAACCGTACACTCCCTGCATGGATGCCGCTATCCCGGCAGGGGATGAAGAGGCCGGCGGCAGCATTCTGACCGTCGGGCACGGAGCATGCGCCAGATTGCGGTTTGACGTTTCCGATATCGCGTCACCGGAGCAATTCGAGGGGGCGGCCCTGTGGTTGCGTCTCGTTGACGGCCCTGTGGCGGGCGCCGTGGAAATCACCGGGCACGCCATGACCGGCGAAGATGCAGCGGACCACGAGCCGTCGCCCAGAGCCCGGCCCCGCATGGCTGACGTCTCCTCCTCGTGGATGGTCTGGGATGTTACCGCGCTGGTGCGGCAATGGGTCCGGGAACCTGCTGGCAATTACGGCATGCTGCTCAAGACCGCCCCGGGCGCGGACACGGATGCCGTCCCGGCGGTGCGTTTCTATTCGTCATCCGCGCTCAAGGCCCGCCCCGACGGGTACGGCGGCACGGTCGTGGCCTTCCGGCCCATTCTAGTCGTGCGATAGGGCTTTGCATCAAGCGGCGGATGAGGTGTTTGCCCCCAACTCTCCGGCCCGCGGGGGTGCAGCACGACGCCAGGAACCGCCACAGCGGACGGCAATTCGGCTTGAATTGACCGGCGGGGGTGCCGGTCCCACAACTTGTCCGGCACGGGGCCGACGCTCTCGACCTCCGGTTCAGCCGCTTGTCTTCACCTTGACTATTTTGCCAGTCTTGGCGGACTTCCAGGCAGCTTCCGTGACTTCGATGACGCGCAGCCCGCACACCGGCGGGGTCTGGGGTTCGTCTTTGCCAAGGATGACGTCAATGAAGTTGGCGTCGGGATTCTTCTTGTACTTGGGCAGAACCACCTTCACCGGCCTGCCCATGGCGTCCTGGCGGAGAAGACTCTGGCCGTGGCGGAGGTAGAACGCGCCTTTCGAACCGACGACCGTGACGTCCTCGTGAAATGTGGGGGCATTGCCCACGATCGCCACGCTGCCCAACGCGCCGTTGCTGAATTTCATGGCGAGGGTCGAGTTGATGTCGACCTCCGTGCTGAAGTTCTCCATGTCGGCATAGACTTCGGCGATTCTGAGGCCGGTAAGCCACATCAGAATGTCGACGAGATGGCTGCCCGAATCGTTGATTTGTCCGCCGCCGGATTCGGCGAGCTTCTGCCGCCAGGTGCCTTTCACGGCGCGCAGCCATTCCTGCGACTGCACGGCCTGCACGAATTGCACTTCGCCGATGGCCCCCTTGGCGATTTGTTCGCGGATGTAGCGAAACTCGGGCATGTAGTGCCGCTGATACGAAATCATCAGCACGCGGTTCACCTTCTTCGCCAGCGCGATGAGGCTCTTGGCATGTTGCACCGTGCAGGTCAGCGGCTTTTCGGAAAGGACGTGCAGCCCCTTCTTCAAGGACGCCGCGGTCTGTTCATAATGCACCGTGTGCGGGCTCTGGACCACCACGCCGTCGAGCTGTTCGTTGGCGAGCATGGCGCGGTAATCCCTATAGGCCGGCAGCGACTCCGAACCCGGGCAGCGCTGATAGAACACGGCGAGCGACTTCTTCGACGGGTCCGTCAAGGCGGTGACGCAGGCCTTTTTCGTTTCGTGGATGCGGTGCCAATGACCGGGCGCGATCCCCCCGGCGGCGATGAATCCAATACGCAGTTTCCCGGACATGGCGTGTACCTCCCTGAGTGTCCCTTCCCGGCAGACCGCAAAAATGGTAGCAGCGGCCGCGAAGCAAATCAACGGCAATAGAAGGACCCAAATCGCCGGATGACACCACGATTGGGGAAACTCACACAGAGACGCAAAGGACACGG
>DAOLNV010000109.1:0-8257 GCA_035416745.1 Candidatus Hydrogenedentota bacterium
TTCCTGTATTACAGCGGTAACCCCCTCTTCGCCCCCTCTCCCGGCGCAAAAGGCTTGCAAAGGTGCCGGAGGTGTGTCATACTGAGTCTGGTTGAGTTCGTGCATGGGGAGCGTCCCCCATGAACCCTGGGAGAAGGCACAATGTCATCGCACCCTACCTTCCTTTGGCGATGGCGTTGGTGTGCCCATTTCTAGTCTCCCTGGGCATCCTGTCGTTTCCGTTCACACTTTCCACGATTCCATTGGTTTCTCAATTGGGGAGCAAACACCATGACCACAAGTGCATCCGGCAAGAGAATCGGCGCCATCCAAGACATCGTCAAGCTGGACGAGAACGGTCTGATCTGCGCGGTGATTCAGCACTATAAGACGGGGCAGGTATTGATGGTCGGCTACATGAACCGCCAATCCCTCGAATACACCCTGCGCGAACGCAAGGCCTGTTTCTGGTCACGCTCACGCCAGAAACTGTGGGTGAAGGGAGAGACCTCGGGGAATGTGCTGCGCGTGAAAGAAGTGCGCACCGACTGCGACGCCGACGCGCTGCTCCTGCAGTGCGACCCCGCGGGTCCGACGTGTCACACCAAGGAAACCAGTTGCTTTTATCGAAACGTCGAGTCCGACGGTTCCGTCTGTCTGGCGGGAGACGGCGTCGCCGAGAACTAACGTAACGCGAGGATATAGTCATGCATCATCCATCACTTGACGAGTTTCGGGGGATTGCGCGCCAAGGCGCGATCGTCCCCGTTTACAAAGAGATTCTGGCGGACGTGGAAACGCCGGTTACGGCCTACATAAAACTTGCCAAGAACCAGCAGTATTCGTTCCTCCTTGAAAGCGTCGAGCAAGCGGACCGGCTGGGGCGCTATTCGTTTCTGGGCGCCAATCCTTCGACGATCTTCCGGTCGAAGGGTGAGAAGGTGACGATTGTCCGGGAGGGCCGCCCTTCGTCGTTCGAGTCGAGAGACCCCCTGACCGATCTGCGAAAACTCATGGAAGAATATACGCCTGTGCCGGTGCCCGGCATGCCCAAGTTCCATGGGGGGGCCGTGGGATACATATCCTATGACGAGGTCAGGCATTTCGAAAAGCTTCCGGATGCCAACCCCGACGCGCTCAACGTCCCGGACCTCTACTTTATCATCACCGATACGATCCTCATCTTCGATCACGTCAACAACCGCCTGAAGATTGTCTCGAATGCCTATGTTCAGGGCGATCCGCAGACCGCATACAACGAGGCGATCCGCAAAATCGATGCGATCGAGCAAACGCTGCGGAAGCCTCTCGTACTTACGAGCGAGCGGATTCATGCGGGCGAAGTGGATAAAGAACCGAGGTCCAGCTTTACCCGGGAAGGATTCTGCGATGCGGTTCGGCGCGCAAAGGAGTACATCAAAGCGGGCGATGCGTTCCAAATTGTCTTGTCGCAGCGCTTCGAACGCGAACTCCACGCCAGCCCCGTTAACGTGTACCGCGCCTTGCGCTGCATCAACCCGTCGCCGTACATGGTCCTGGTGCAGTTCCCGGAGCTTACGCTTGTCGGTTCAAGCCCCGAGGTAATGACGCAAGTGCATGAACGGAAATGCAAGGTGCGGCCGATCGCGGGAACGCGTCCCCGGGGCGGTTCCGCCGCTGAGGACGCTGCCCTCGAGAAGGAGCTCATGGCGGACGAGAAGGAGATAGCCGAGCACATCATGCTGGTCGACCTGGGCCGCAACGACGTTGGCCGCGTCAGCGTGCCCGGCACCGTGGCCCCTACCGAGAAGCGGCTCATGTATATCGAGCGCTACTCGCACGTAATGCACATCGTAAGCGAAGTCGAGGGCACGCTCAAAGACGGGGAAGACGCCTTCACCGCCCTGCGCGCCACCTTCCCGATGGGGACGGTCAGCGGCGCGCCCAAGATACGGGCCATGGAAATCATCGACGAACTCGAACCCGTTCGCCGGGGGCCATATGCCGGCGGATGCGGCTACATCAGTTTTTCGGGCGATATGGACACCTGCATCATTATCCGAACCATGATCATCAAGGACGGCATCGCCTACGTCCAGGCAGGAGCAGGCATCGTTTACGACAGCGTGCCGGAAAAGGAATACGAAGAAACCGTGAACAAGGCCAAGGCGCTGTTCCGGGCCGTCGAATTCGCGGAAAGAGGGCTGGAAACATGATCGTGATTATCGACAACTACGACTCGTTTACCTACAACCTCGTTCAATACCTTGGGGAGATGGAGAGCGATGTCCGGGTATTTCGCAACGACGCCATTGACATCCAAGGGATTCGCGCATTGAAACCCGAGCATCTTGTGGTGTCTCCCGGACCATGCACTCCCCAGGAAGCCGGCATCTCGATCGCCGTCATCCGAGAACTGGGTCCCGAAATACCCACGCTGGGCGTCTGTCTGGGGCACCAGAGTATCGGCGCGGCCTTCGGAGGCGAAATCGTGCGGGCGGACAAGATTATGCACGGTAAGGTCAGTAAGATTTGCCACTTCGGCAACGTCCTGTTTGAAGGCGTCGATTCACCCTTTGAAGCCACCCGCTACCATTCATTGATCATCCGGCGCGAAACATGTCCCGAGGAACTCGAGATCACAGCGGAAACAGACGACAAAACCATCATGGGGGTTGCCAACAAGAAATACCCTATTTGGGGGGTACAGTTTCATCCTGAGAGCATTCTGACGAAACCAGGAAAGCAAATGCTGCGCAATTTCCTCGCTCAGAAGGCGGCGCCTCACAACCCTTGAATCCGCGCTAAGCTACGAAAACTGCACGACTTATATCTTTGACTTTGGGTCGGCCTTGTGTTAGAGTAGGGCGGTAATGTGCAGTGTCGGATTCGGAAAGAAAGGCCTCTCGAAATGACGCAGCCTCCGAAGAACCTGGGGAAGAAGCAGCAGCGGGCCTTAGGGCACCTTGACCGCAATCTGCAATTGTGCCGCGAATTCCTGAACGATTGGTTGTTGTTCAACCAAATCCTGTCCGCATTTCCGGCTGAAAACGCCAACCGGGCCGAATTGGAGAACCAGTTTCTCAAGATCAAGAGCAAACTGGCCCGAGAGCATCAAATCTTGAAGGAAAGTCTCGGCCAGGACTACCGAATCGATGGCAACACGATGAACATCGTGGCGGGTGCAACCAGCCTGGAGAACATCTTCGGCCAATCGGAAATCGCCGTTAAGAAGCTTCAGGGCGAATGGCACCGTGCCTTTATCTCGATCAACGAGACCCTTGGCGGGCTCGAGGACAAGCGCGGGCGCGTTCTCGGCGGCGAGAAGGTGTTTATCGGCGGCCTGGACGCCCCCACAGCCGCCGGAAGCGGGGGCATGTCCGAAAAGGCGAAAAGAAACGTCATTATCGTGGTGGTTATTCTCATTGTAGTCGGCATCATGGTGGGTGTACCGCAGATCCGCGGGATGTATGTGGACGCATGGCGGGACCTCTTCGGCGGCTGAGAACAGCGCTGAGGCCGTTTCATTTCTATCGCGCGGCAAGCCGGGCGTTTGGGGCGGCATGGCTGGGGCGAAGCGAAGGAAGGGCAGGCAGGCCGCCAAGACCCGGGGCGGACAAGAAGGCGCGGGCAGGGCTAAACCGCGTTCAAGACCAAAACGGGAGGAACAGGCTGACCGAGCCGGTCGCGCGAGCAGGCGCCGCGACGACGACTCTTACCGAGGGCGCGGCTGACGCGGCAGGCCGGGGTGGTCACGGGTACATGGACGCCCGAGGGGGTCCTTTTCGGATATCAGAGGGGGCATTCCCGGCCCCGGATACACGAAGACGGACCGGTTCTTGTAAGCACGGCAGCGAAAGGAGAACGACGTGACCAAACGGGAGTTGGTGATCGAGATCGCGGAACGGCTCGGCTACACCCAGAACGAAGTCGCGGATGTCGTCCAGCAAACATTAGATACGATAATCGAATGCCTCGCCGAGGGGCATCGCCTTGAAATCCGCAATTTCGGCGTATTCGAGGTCAAGAAACGCGATGCGCGTATGGGCCGAAACCCGCGGACGGGACAGGAAGTGCCCATCCAGCACAAGCGCGTGGCTTCATTCAAACCCGGCAAGGCGCTGAAAGAACGCGTGCAGACGGACTCCGTCACGGGCGAGACCATTCAGCGACCCGAAACGCCCTGGGCGCCTCCGGAGAGATGGCCAGCCCCTGGGTCCAACGGAGGGGAGCAAGGCAGCCTGTTCTGATAGACGGCGCGGTTCCGGAGCGCGATTTGGATGTAGAGCGCGCCTCCGTCTATACTAAGATCATCTTGGGTTGCGGCATTTGCACGTTTGCCACCCGCCAGCATGTGTTTTGAGGCCGGTGACGGCCCCAGGAACATGTCCACGTTGGATTCCATTCAGATGCCAGACCATAAGAAAGAAGACAGCTACGAGGCGCGGATGACCTTCACCGAGCACCTTGGGGAGCTGCGAACCCGGATTATCCGCGCGGGAATCGCGACGCTCGTGGCAATGTTCCTCGCCTACGCCGTGGGCGCCTACATCGAGGACGCCTTGATGTGGCCCATAGTCGGCTACATGGCAGACGACGAACAGCACATCGACCGGGGGTCAGGGCAATCCGCCCCATCCGAGGGCGAAGAGGGCGTAAAGAACGATGCCGCCGCGTCCGGCGGGGAAAAGGCCGTGGACGCCCGGCCGCCCGCCAGCCGCAGAGTCAGACAACAATGGACCAATATTCTCGCGCCGGTGCTCCTCAGGCTCAAGATAGCGGCCTATGCGGGGTTCCTGCTGGCGTCCCCCTACATCCTCTACCAGATTTGCGCCTTTATTTTTCCCGGGCTGAAACCGAACGAGAAGAGAGCCGTGCGCATTTTGCTCACGGGCGGAAGCATGTTGGCGGTCGCCGGCGTGTGCATCGCGTATTTTGGAATCCTGCCCGTGGTCATCCCCTACCTTCTAGACGTTTTCATCTCCCCGGAAATCGAGCTGAACCTGCGGCGCGACGAGACTATCCCTACCATCGTCAAGATAATGACGGGTTTCGCCATTGCGTTTCAGTTTCCCATGGTGGTTCTGGTGCTGGTTTACCTGGACTTGCTTTCCCCTCAGGCCTTGAAGAAATTCCGCAAGATAGCGATCGTCATACTTGCGGTGGTGGCCGCGGTGCTTACCCCGCCGGACGTGTTCTCGATGATGGTTATGCTGGTGCCGCTGCTGATACTATATGAGGCAAGCATTCTGTTATCGTATCTGGTAGTGCGGAGCAAGAAAAAGCGTGCGACGAGCGGCGCGGCGTAGGGCTGCGCACGCGTAACATAAGAAGCCGATAGTATGCTTGGAATGGGTATGGGCGAGATGATCCTGGTAGCAGGGATCGCTCTAATCATAATCGGACCAGAGAGGTTCCCCGAATTCGCGAAAATCTGCATGCGAACCATCCGCGACCTGCGGTCCTACGTGGAAGAGGCCAAAGACGACCTCCGCAAGGAACTCACCCCCATCAAGAAGGAAATCGATAAGGTCAAGAATTACGACCCCGAAAGCTATATCGACGCCCTGACCGACTCGCGCGACGATTCCGGCTATTACAAAGCCAGCCACGAGCAGAAGACTGGAGAATCGGCCGGCGGCAGTACCTCCACCCAAACCAAGAGCGGGGCGACAGAGCCGGAGTCTCGGAGTTCCGGAGAAAAACCTGAGGCCGATTCGGCGCCAGCCAAAGATGCCGCGGATACGCAGGCGGGCGCATCCAAGCCGGAAAGCCCATCCGCACCCGCTTCACCGGGAGAAGAAGACGTCGAGATCCCCAAGCCCATGGATGGGTAGAGAGCCTCTTTCCGGTTTCCACAACACCGAGCGCCCACGTGGCGCGACGGACCTCCCGACAGCAGACACTGTCCCCCTCGGCAGGCCTTTTTACTTCTCGAAGCGGTAGAGGTGCACGTCGAACGCGTTCCAATCGTCGGTCACGCCGTTCTCGGCAATCTCGATGGCACGGTTCTCGTTGATGACCGTACAGGTCTTCCATCCCGAGAACCCGCCCAGGGTTGCGCGGCAGGGATAGCGGTATGCGTTGCAGGTGAACACGTACAGGGCCCCGCCGCTTTCTTTCACGAGCCACTGCACGCCATCATCGACCGAGTGTCCGATCTCATGATATTCGACGGTGGGCTCGAAGCCCGCCGCACGCTGTGACAAGACCGGCGCGAGGTCCGCGACCTCACGCGTCACGCGAGTAATGCCCGTCCACGCGTCGGACGGCTGAGGCATGGTGTAGCTGCCCCAATAGATGATTCCGTTGGCGCCCTTGATCAGCGACTGGAACGCCATGAACCGGCTCTCTTCCCAGGTCGGATACAGCACCTTGCTTTCGTCGCGCTCCTTTTCCTCGCGCAGAGCCTCCCACGCAAACGCCTGTAACACCATAAACAACGGACGGTTCGGACCGGTCACCCGCCGCATTTTGTCAACATAGTCACCCACCTGGCTGATGGTCTGGTTGTTGAGATCCCCCTGGTGCCCATCTTCGAACAACGCATACATGGGCCGCAGCCCCCCAGGATTCACCGGATAGATGTCGCAGGCAACTACGTCCGTACCCGGATTGTACGCCTGCATGGTTTTCACGAGGTTGGTCGGGGCGTGGTTCATGTACATCAGGTGATTGGGATCAGCTTCCTTAATGAGAGGATACGCTTCAACGAAGGGTTGCGCCGGCACACGGGTCTCCGCCTTCATCCAGGTCCAGGCCGGTTCGTCGACGCTCTCGACGAACGCCAGGGCCGGGTGGTCCTTGATCGCCCTCACCTTCTCAAGCAGTCTGGCGGTGCTGGCTTCGCGGTCAGCCATGTCAATCGTGCCCACGCTGGTCCACGTCATCAGGCCTGCGGCAAGAGCCTGGTCCATCTCTTCGGCACTGCTATCGGTGCGAATGAGGTTGAAACCGGCCTCAGCCATATCGGCATAAGGTTTGTCGGACTTTGCGGCGTAATACGACCCGACGATCAGTGTCCGTTGTCCGTTTACAGTGATCATGCCGTCGTCGTCGTACCGCACGGCCAACGGCGCCGCTCCGGCCATCCCCGCGGCCATTACCACAACCAGACCCGCTGCTGCGACGTGTCCCATGGAATACCTCCTTATTGACTTATCCCTTGAGAAGCGGAAGACATTTCTTGAACTCAGGCGTGCCCGATTCCTCGAGGATTTCAAACATTGCCATTTCCGCTGTAACCAACTGGCAAGGGCCGTTCTTGATACGCTCCACGCCCGCTTGGTGCTGCGCCTTCTCACGCGCCCCTACCCCGTCGGATACCACCCACGCTTCAAACCCGCGTTCAACGGCGCCCAGAGCGGTCTGCATCACGCACACGTGAGTCTCGACGCCCGTAATGAGCAACTGGGTCTTCCCTGTAGCCTCGAGAGCTGACACAAAACCGCTGTCACCCATGCAACCGAACGCCGTTTTTTCGATGGCCTTTATCCCCTGCATTTCCCCGGCGAGCTCGGGAATTGTCGGCCCGAGACCTTTCGGATACTGTTCCGTCCACAAAACCGGAAGTTCAAGGAGGTTGGCAAAACGAATCAGACGGACGGCCTCCCGTACAATCTTCTCCGCGACCGGGATTCTCTTCATCAGGGAATCCTGGAAATCAATCACGACCAAGACTACGGAACCGCGTTTCAACATGAATCATCTCCGTCTGTTCAATCGCGCGCGGGGAAATGTACTCATGAGAGCTGATTATAGCCTGACACGGCTCTCACACAAAAACGGCGGCGGGCTCATACAAAGAAAGACGCGGGACAGCGGCTGCCGTCCCGCGGGAAAAGACTGGTCACAAGACGTTCATCTGCGGCTGCGATTGCGCCGTTTTCGTTCACGAAGCGCGTTTGCCTTGTAAAAGAGCGCGGGATCGATGATAGCTTCGTGAAGCCCTTGCGTTTCGATCTCGCCGTAACTCACTCTGCCCCGGTACGTGCGGTTGGACAATATGATCGAGATCGCCTGACGCGACCACCTGTTGCCCTTTCGAGTGGCAATCCCTTTCGACTGTAAATACTCGACGACTTTTCCCGTGCTGCGCGTATTGAGATACTCGCGGAAAATCATGCGTACCACTTCGGCCTCGGCATCGTCCACCTCAAGGGGATTCTCGCCCTCTCTGCCGCGCCGGTACCCGTAAGGCGCCGGACCAGTGCCATAGCGCCCTTGCTGTACAGCACTGAGTTGCCCCCGCTTCACCTTCGCGCCATGCGTCAAGCGTTCAGCCCGCCGTTCATGAATG
>DAOLNV010000109.1:8357-15043 GCA_035416745.1 Candidatus Hydrogenedentota bacterium
GATTGGGCGGTGCCGGCGGTCCATACCTCTTAACCTATTGGTGCCAGACAAGATATCATGTATGGTGCCGTTCGAGGCGCAGAAACCGCCTTAGACATTCCTTGACAAGATGCCATTCTTCACAGGTAATTTCTCTTGATATGTGACCGCAGCAAGGCGTTAAAATCATAATTCTGAAATCAGTAACGGGACATCGTGTGAAAACCGATGTCCCGTTTCTATTTCGACACCTCAGCCGTGAGTATTAGTCACGGTTGCGGAGTTTTGCCAAAGCGACCACTTCGGGAGGGGTCTCCGCGTAGGGCTCTGAATCCAGTTCGAAGCTCTTCGTGACGGCCTCCACGAGTTCGTCGCACTCCATGCCCGCGATCTTGGCTTCTGCAACAATGCAATGAAGACCCTCGAGCGTGCGTCGGCGGCATTCTTCGCGGCATTTGACCTCAATGCCTTTGTTCACGAAAACGCCCATGCCCCTGCGCGTGTACAGCAGACCCATCACCTCGAGGTCCCGGTAAGCCTTCGCAACCGTGTTCGGGTTCACGCGCAGGCGCTCGGAAAGCTCCCGAACCGACGGCAACTGGTCTCCTGCTTTCAGCTTGCCCGCAGCAATGGCGAACTGCACCTGGTTCTCGATCTGGACGTAAACGGCCACACTGCTGTTGATGTCGATGCTCAGTAACATTGGTTTCATGACACCTCCTGCTCGTTTTGCGGAAACTGCGCGCCTGCACCCTCCGCTGTTGGCCGTTGCTCTTACACCCCACTCTTTCGCCCACAGCAAACCGGGATGTTACCGTGGGCCAAGATATGTATAATGTACAGAGACGACGGACAACCGCGGCCCCCACTCACATGGAGACAGATCGTGCGTGTTTCTGCATACCGGACAAGTTTACTACTACTAACTTTTTGCCTATTGTACCACATATCCGCCGCGAGTCAAACCGCACAGTCAATCGCATACTTTCCAGTCGTAACTTGTTCAGGACAAGAGAGTTCTGGCGGCCAACTGCACGTCGATTTAAGTGACATTGTCGGCCGCCGTCTTCCTGGTAAAGTGCTTTTGAAGTCCCAAGACGGCACGCAGTCCTACTTGTTGAGAGTTCCTGAGGGCTCCGCTATCGGCGAGTGTCCCCTGGGGAAGTTCACCGCCTATACGTACGTATATGAATTGGGCGTACCCATCCTCGTGGATGTGCGCGAGATCGTCGTCGATGCCGGCGTCATGGCAAGCCTTCCCTTGACGTTAATCGAGGGAAGCGCGGGCCAACGAACGCTCCTGGCTTTTGATGCCGACCGCGATTTGGTGCTGGACCGCATTGAGGAGGAAATAGGAACGGACCGGTTCGACGCAGCAAGCATGCCGGGCGTTGAACGGCTGCCCCAGCAGAACACCGTTCTCGACACCAAGGCTGGCTGGTATAAGGGCGAGCTTCACGCACGCTCGAGTTACGGCGGCGGCTCGGAAAGCGTCGGCGGGCTGGTCAAGCGCGCCGAGAAGTCCGGCCTGGATTTCCTCGCGATCACGGACCTCAACACGATGGAGGCCTGCAAGGACCCCGCGTTCACATCGAAGTCCGTCGTATTGATTCCCGCGATGGAGTGGGGAGATTCGAAGCGCGGGTATGCCCTCATCTACGGCCCGCAGACCGAACCCGAGCGGGCGGACACGTTCACACATGCCCAGGCATTAGTGCGCCGGGTCCAGATGCAGGGCGGTATTTTCGCCATAGCCCACCCCTGCTTCCGCGACGCTCCCTGGCAGTGGGGGCTGCAGTACGTGAACGCCATCGAGGTATGGTGCCGGGATTGGCGAAGCATGCCCCCGGTAATGCTGAGCGACCTCGATCAAGATCTCCAGGCCCGGGGCGAAAAACGCCTGGAGCGCGACCCTAAAACGGGGCGCGATATCCCCGGGAAATACATCGAGGGGAAGCCGCTCTATCCGATAGCCCAGGCAGCCGCAACCACCCATCTCGCCGCGAACGCCAAGGCAGAGATCTTCTGGGACGCGCACCTCAATAGCGGACTTCGGGTAAGCCCCATCGGAGGAAGCATGTCCAGCGCGGGTAACGTGCCGTTGGGGCGGCCGATCACCTACGTTTTCGCATATGAGAAGTCCGTCGCGGGGATTCTCACCGGCCTGCGCCAAGGCCGCACGTTTGTATCCAGGGGGCCCGACGGCCCAACCGTGGAGCTCTTTGCAAACGTCAAGATAGACGATCGCACCGTGTATGTGCCGATGGGAGGCGTCATCCCTATTGGCATGGAGGCGCAATTGGTGGTCCGGGTGCGCGGGGGTAAGGACAAGAAGGTCCAGATCTTTGCCGATGGGCGGCCCATCATCTCGAAACGCATGGATTCCAAGAAATACGACCGCAGGCTCGTGGTCAAGCCGGACCGCTTTACGGTGTTCCGCGCCCGGGTCGTCGAGCAAGCCGTGATCGACCCTGAGAAGGCCTTTGAGGAGACCGGCATGGGCACCCTGGAGGTTCTCGCGCTGTCAAGCCCCATCTATGCCGAAAACCTCACCTTCGGCCCCCCGCCACAACCCGGCGCCACCCCCGAGCAACCGCAGGAGAATATCGCGGACCTCCCCGTCAAGGAACGCGTCAAGAAAGCCATGGAGGCCGTCGAGCGCGTCGCCGAAGGCAAAGAACAGAAAGGATGGGTCAGCATCGAGCCGGAAGGCGTGCCCCCGGTGTATGCCACGGGCATTCGAAGCAGAGACGGCAAAACCTACGTGAGTACGGACCAGTCCCGCGCCGCACAGTTCTTCCTGGACACGCCGGATGACGAATACAAGCCGTCGCCCAATGCGCAGGTGCGCGAGATTCGCCCAACCGTGATCCGCTGAGTACAGCGGGAACGCGCCCTTATTCCCGGAGGCGATGCGGGCCGCGCGACGCGCCAGGAGGGGCGGCCCATCTGTCTTGGTCTCATGCTCGCTGACTTTGGTCAGGTCAGATCTCTGACGTCGAGACGATGACGGATATCTTCGATCACAACGTCGAGAATCTCATCCAACGAGGTCTTGGGTTCGAAACCGATCGCGTCATGTACTTTCTTGAGACTGGGCATGCGGGCGCGCATGTCCTCGAACCCGGGTCCGTAAGCCTGTTCGTAGGGAACGAACGTTACTCCCCCCGTGCTGCCGGTCTTCTCAATGATCCGCTCCGCAAGCTTCTTCATTGTGATGGCTTGATTTCCGCCGATATTGAAGACTTCGCCGCACAAATCTCTCCTTTCCATGAGTTTGATGAGCGCGGGCACGACGTCCCCGACGTACGTAAAACAGCGGGACTGCTCGCCGTCGCCAAATACCGTCAGAGGCTCGTTGCGCAGGGCTTGTGCCACAAAACGGGGAATCACCATTCCATACCGCCCCGTCTGGCGCGTTCCCACGGTATTGAAGAGGCGCACAATCACAACCGGATGGCGTTTTTCGTACCAGTAAGCAAGGGCCAGAAACTCGTCCATGGCTTTTGACGCGGCATACCCCCACCGGCTAAGCGAGGTGGCGCCCATGATACGGTCGTCGGTTTCGCGGAACTCGGGGTTCATCCCCTTGCCATAGACTTCGCTGCTCGAGGTAATCAGCAAGCGGCGCCGGTACCGTGACGTCTCTTCAAGCACGGTCTCCGTGCCGCGAATGTTGTTTACAAGCGTGCGGACCGGCTGCTCGACCACCAGCTGCACGCCCACGGTAGCCGCCAAGTGGTAGACCACATCGGCTTCCCGAACGAGGTCTCGGACGATATCCTTGTTCAGGGTGGTGTCTACCACGCAGGTCAGCCCGGATATGTGCTCGATATTCTCGAACCGCCCCGTGCTCAGGTCATCGAGCACCGTGACCTGATGACCCTGGTGGACCAAGGCCTCGCACAGATGTGAACCAATGAATCCAGCGCCCCCAGTTACCAAAACACGCATAGCACGCTCCGTCATACCTCGTGGCCTGAACGGCCGCGGTTGGCATTCCCCAACACCCCGCTGGCTTAACTGCAAGCTGCGTTTGAGTATACGAGGCTTTGCGCACAGCGTCAACAAGGCGTGCGCGGGACTCCGCGTTGCCCGGTTCCCCGGCGGCGAAGCAATGGCGCCGGCTATCTCTATCGACTCTTTGGGAATTCGCGAAACAATTACAAAGTTTCCCATGTTACATGATGTAGCAATTGCGTCTCTGAAAACACGGGCGCCCGTTTGTGCCAGGGCAGCGTTCCTCTGGCGGGTATGTTGTGATTGGAATGCGCGCGCAATCAGCCCCGGGTTTTCGGACAGGAGGTCCTGGTTATGGGCAGTGAATCGCTCTCGGGCAGGCTCGAGGGGCGGGTAAAGTGGTTCAACGATACCAAGGGATATGGGTTCATTGTTGTTGATGACACGCCCGACATCTTCGTCCATTACTCTGCTATCAAGATGGAAGGCTTCCGAACGCTCAAGGAAGGCGATCTGGTCAGCTTCGAGTTGCTGCACGGCACGAAAGGGTTGCAGGCGATTAACGTCAACAAGGTTGCATCAGCGGACCCCGCGGAACCCGAGGCTGTTGACTCGTTTCAACAAGATACCGTCGACTACGAGCCCGAAGTGCGCAGGCGGTCAGCCGGTTAGTCCCCGAGCTTCACGAAACCGAAGCTCTCAGGCGGAGCGGTGAACGCGTTGTCCTGGACGCGGAGTTCGAGTCCGGGACTGTGTTCATCTTTCACGGTTTCCCTGGTATAGGCCCTGGCGGGCCCGGCGACCGGCAGGTCGAAACGTATGGGCGCCTCCTTGCCTGCCTGGTTCACCCAGAATGCCACATTTCCGACCACCGCCGCGGCGGCGTGCCTTGGGTGCGAGGACTCGCACCGGCGAACGGCCGCCCCCGGTTCCGTCATCCGCGTGAAGCACGCGATCGCATGGTACACGGGGCGGATCGCCCAGCCGCGGTCTTTGAAATTCCACAAACCGTAATTCATCATGTTGCCGCCCGGATAGTAGACTTCGTGGAGACACCAGATGTTAAATCCCGCGACACCCCTGTTCAGCCCTTCGACGATGAAATTGAAGGTCCATAGGGCATAGGGATAGTCCTCCATGATCGGGTTGGCAAAGGTGCCCGACCGGCCGTCCTGAAATCCGAATTCCGCCACCACAAGCGGTTTACGCGGCGCCTTCCGGGCGAGAACATCCAACCGTTCTTCAAAAAAGTACGGTGCGAGGACGCGGTCCGCGAACGGGAAATAGCGATGTGAGGCGAAAACATCGGCTACGGCGAAATAGGAGTCGTTCCCGGCACAGGCTTCGAACCACTCCAAACCCCCGGTGTCATCGCTGCCGACAATCTGGATATCGAGCCCCCGGCGGCCGAATTCCTCCTTGGCGAGCCGGTGCAGCTCGACGTACCGGTCAAACGAATACCCGAGTTGGAGGAAATGCGTGTTGGGCTCGTTCGTGAGAGTCCATTGCCGCACACAGGCGAACCCCTTGTCCCGGATAAGATGTTCGAAGAGGGCGCCAACAGCCCGCGCCATTTCCTCGGGCCGGCCGAAGGGGTCGGCAACGCCCCACTCGACCCCCGTAACATTCACCAGGGCCCCTAGCCGCTGATACAAGGCAAGCGTGCGGTAGTGGCTCTGCATGTTCGGGCTGTCGAAGGTGAAGGTCTTCCAGTCCCCGCTGGGATTCCAGTCCTTGTACCAGCAGAACATCCGGACCCAGTCGGGTTCGAGCCATTCGAGCCGCCGTTCCCGGAGCGCGATGTCGCCCTCATCAATGCCGCGATCGAGGTTCTCGGGCGCATAGAACCAGCCGTCGTCCTCGGCGCCGAATCCCACGAGATTCGCGCATGCCACGTCATTGGTAACCGTGATGGACACCTCGCCGTCGAGAGGCTTCACCGCCAGATTCTCAAGACGGACCAGCCGCGCATTGTCAAACAGGGCGTCTCCCCTGCCATTCACAATCAGGCAGAGCCGCGCGGAAACGGCTCCGCCGGGCGCTACGGCGCGAACCCTGAGCGTCTTCCAGGCATCGTCGGAGAGGAGGCCCGCCGACTGACCGTAGCTCATGCGCTGGCCCGAAGCATCGTAGAACTCGAGGGCAAGGTAGGCGCCATAGCCGTCGCGGATCCCCTGAGCACACACCTCTGCCGTGCCCGAAAGCAAGTCCTCGGGCGCAACCGGAACACGCTGGCCTATCGTCGGCCACGCCACCGGCGCATCGCCCGGCACGGAGATTCGAGCCACCGACCGGCCCTCCGCCTGCCCGGCTTCCATGGTCACGTGCGGAGCCGCCGCGTCCCACCCCGCAAGTCCCTCCTCAAACGAAGGGTTCGATAGCAGGTTCGGCTCGGTTGCCGCAAGGACCAACAGCCCCAGGACAAACATCATGACAGTCTCCTTTCACGGAAAGCGCGGGCGGATGCCCGGACACTCCATTGCAGGCACGGCGGCCTGACAAGGCCGCGCTCCGCATTGAGTCACAAAGCGGATGGCAACAGAGTAACACAACGGGGCGCGGCCGCCCTCGAAACACCGAATCGTTCGGGTAGTTTGCCCAATCATGTTTATGTTTCGGGCTTTCAGCCCTGTTAGGTGCTGTGGGCGCGATTTCCTGGCCCTTCAGGCCAGGCTGGTATGTGACGCGCCGTTGGCGCTCTGAACAGTTGCCATAGACAGGCCGCCGGGCCAACCCATCCGGTGTGC
>DAOLNV010000110.1 GCA_035416745.1 Candidatus Hydrogenedentota bacterium
CCAATGCAGGAGGAGCAGAAGGAGAAAACGTCTTGCTTTGGTCATCCTGAACCCAGACCGTGGGCATGCCGTAATCGTCGTCCGGTACACGCCTATCAAATGAAACCGAAATGTGACAAACGCATTGGGCAACGCAGCTAACGCAAGTCATTGTCGGTTAATAAGGACAAGTTCTCGGCAGCCGCCGTCGATGCCACGTAAGGCAAGGCCTTCACTTCGGCTGGTTCGGCCACGCCTTGATACGCACGCAGAACACGGCATCGTGCGTTCCCAGCGGGCCAGGCGCGCCGTTCCATCCATTGCCGAGGCGGTCGTAGCACACCAGGACCTCGTTGTCACCTACGAGTGCCATGCCGGTGTAGGAGGTGCTGCCCGGAGGATCCGTCCATTTCCCGCCGCACCAATCCGGAGAGTACTGCATGGATTCCTCGGCGACATGCGCGTTGTGATGCTCGGCTAGATTCACGCGCTCCCAGATTTTGCCTTCGCCATCCGCGCACGCCCACACATAGAGGCCTGGCCGACCGCCGGAGAGCAGAAGGATGCCGTTCTTGAGGCGCGCGAGCTGGGGCTCGACGCAGAACACGCCGTTCATGCGCTCCGGCGCCGTCCACGTGGCGCCTTCGTCGGCACTGTAGCTCTTGTGATAGTCGCTGCCTGTGCGATACACGCAGAGCAGCCGGCCATCCGCGAGCCGTACGGAATTGCTCTCATTGGCCCCTTCTGGAGCTTCCTTCAGAGTGGCGCCTTCGGCCACCGTGGCCTGATACTGCCACGTCGAGCCGTTGTCCGCGCTCGTGGCCGACCACACGGAATCCTTGCCATCGCCCGCGAACTTACCGTAGAAAGTCGTAAACCACGGCCCGTTCTTGAGGCGCAGGATGTTACCGTTCGTCAACAGATAAACTTCCCCGCCGGGATAATCGGCCAATTCGCGTGGAAATCCCAGGAATTTCATCGGCGTGCGCTGCACATGGATGGTGCCGTTCTCATCCAAAGCGACTTCCGTGCCGTCGGCGCGTGCGTTCCGCTTGTCCTGCTCCGAAACCGGCCATGTTTCGTAAGGCATGATGAGGAGCTTCCGAGCTTCGAGGGACATCGAAATCGGCCCGTAGCACTCGATCTGGGCGAGAGGCTTCCACGTGGCGCCACCGTCTCTCGACAGATGCAGAGCCGCCGGCCATTGGCCTTGCGCCTTGTCATCAGCGAGCACAACTTCGCAAAGGATATCCTGCCCCTCGACGCGATGCAGAGTAGAGAACCAGAAATGGCCCTGGGCGCGCCCGACCTCGCTTGGCGGCCCGATCTCGATCTCGCAATTCGCCAAGGCATACCTCTGCACCGCACGCGCGGCCGAAGGCGCATCCGACGGCGGTTGGCCGCTGCTCTGCCACGAAAGGGCGGCCCAAGCCAGGCTAGACATAAGGAGACATGCTGAGAAACGTGTTTGCGTGCACACATGCACCTCCATGAAATCCCGTTCGATCTTTCCGTGGCGCCCGCCGCTGGCGGGTACGATACTGTAAGCTGCCGCGTCTGATGGTGATGATGACTATCGTTGACTAGCATTTGACCAGAATCCGCGGTCGGGCTTCAAGCGCCGCGACAATCGAATTAGAGAGCAGAGACAAGAGCTAGCGGCGAACCTACGGGAAATCGGCCTTCGAGGCCACGGCGATACATCAGCACGGAAGGCGCCACTCATGCAGTCGGGCCCTGCCGGTCCTCGAAACGCATAAGGGGCCGTATGGAAAGGAAGTTGGATCGTATCAAAAGTCATTCTTGGGTAGTCCGTTGAGTGCTGTTTTGGGGACGGAATTTCGGTCGCGGTCGTGAGTAGTTGGGTGGGCGGATTCATTTCTTGGGCCTCAAATCGGCGAACAAGCGTAGCTCGCCCTTACTGAATGAGCCTTGATGTGAAGTTGGCTTATGCAACTTGACGGGAGTAGTACCGAAGCATGCCGCCGAGACGATTGCAGCAAGCCACTCTCCCCCACGCTTGGCCGACCTCGCTGCCCGCTTCGATCAGGTTGTTGTCCAGTCCCTGGTGGTTGCGCTCGCCGTGGTAGTGTGCTTCGAACTGCGTGAGGGCGCGACGTAATGAACGTTCGCCGAAGAAGATCATCCGGTTGAGGCACTCGGATTTTACGGAGCGCATGTATCGCTCGAGATTGGCATTCAAATTCGGACTGTGGGGCGGCGTCACAACGGCTTTCGTCTCTGAGCCTTCGATCACGCCACAAAACGCGAGGAAGTTGGCGTCTCGGTCGACCAGCACATATCGACTGTCACGCAGGAAGCCGTCGTAGCAGTCGGTGAGGTTCCTCGCGATTTGCTGTACCCACGCAGCATTCGGATTGGGGGTGATGCCAGCGATCTCGATACGACGTGTGGATATTCGCATGGCGACCAGGATATAGAACGTGACGAGGCCGCCCTGCGTCCATACCTCGACCGTCGTGAAGTCCACTGCAGCAAGCACTTCTCAATGCGCTTTGAGAAACGTATTCCACCTCGTCTTCCGCTGCCGATCTGGTGCCGGTTCGATGCCATGTTCCCGCAGAATGTTCTTGACCATGGTATCGCACAACGTGATGCCCAGATTCTGGAGCGCGCCCTCAATATGGGTGTAACCCCCCATCGGATTCTTCTTCGCTATCCACACAATCAGATCGGCTATTTCCTGCTTGGTGCGAGGCCGACCAACCGTTTGCGCAACGCGCTGAAATCCCACTTCTGCGCCACCAATTCCCGATGCCATCGCAGAATCGTATTCGGTGTTACGATGGTAGCCAAGTCACATAGCAACCTTCGGCCACGGACGTTGTCTTTCACTGCCAGGCGTCGGCGTTGGTCATCATTCAATAGGATGCAGCTCTTGCCCCGCTTCTCCCGGAGCACTTGGTTCTCCGCCTGAAGATACTCGATGATGCGTTGTTGCCCGCGATTCAGCTGCGAAGCCACAAAAAGGACAATCAGGTGCCAAGGCCTGAGAATGAACTCCAACATGCGGTCAGACGCTCCTTTCCAATCAGAAAAGAGGTATGATGCCCGCTCTTCCGCGCCCGATCAATTGCTTTAACCTACCAAACACGCGTTAGACCCAAACCAATGCACCGGAACCGCTTAGGACCTCGACCGAATATTCTCACCATACGGCCCGTAAGACGGGCAATTTGAAACCCGTAGATATCCGCATGGTCTCGGCAAGCATTTTGGCGTTTGGGTTGGAAGAGGCGTCGGCAAGGATTGTGGTCTCTGCATCAATCACAAACTTAGCTTCTCCTGGCTTTATGTTGCTCGGCCAGGGAATGATTGGAAACCAAGATTGCACGGTTTCAGAGGTACTGGAGACGTCTTCGGGTTCGCGTGCAGTGATGGCGCTGAATGAAGCGATTGACATCGCCAAGAACACGATGGTCATTCCACACACCCTCGTTTTGATCACACACCGGTTGGGTACTTGTTCCCACTATCGGCACGAAAACTCTATCCAGTTCCTTGCGTGTATGTCGATTGGGGCTCGGTGCTTCGAATTCGCCCCCCGCTGGAAACATGCTGCTTGGTGTGATTCGGTCACGGCTTCTTCCGGTAAATGAGCACGGCTGATCCCGGTTTGTCATGCAAGACGATTGAGACGCCCTGACCGATGAGTTCCGTGCCGGTCGTATCCGTCATGGAGGCGGTATCGACGTTTGTAAGGGTATAGAGGGCGCTGGCCTCCACGCCATGGAGCTTTACACGGATTGATTCGTCAGTGCTGTTCGCTCTGCGAAACACTTGCACCATGCCTTCGCCACGTTCCGGACAGTCAAACTGCCAAGCCATCCAAACTGTGTCTTCCAGGCTATACGGTGTCAGTGGATAGAAATCGCCGAGCAAGTAGTCGCTCACAGAGCGCCACTCCTTGACCATGCGAAGATAGTCTGTCCAATCGAGGCCTTCCTGTCTCGGCGCAGAGCGTGCGAGGGCGAACCGTGGACACCAGACACTCCGAGCTGTATAGTCGTCTTTGTAAGGCGCGCCGCTTCCAAAGTACGGGACCCACTGGACCAAACCGTACGTCTGGCATTGCTGCGTGTAGAAAGGTTCGCCAAGGTAATCGCTGCGGAGCAATGGTAGGCCGCGTCGAAGCGTCTCAAGGTCATTGCGTCGGCCGCCGCTGGCGCAACTGTCAATCGGCATGCCGGGATGACGCCGGATTAACTCATCCCAATAGGCCAGGTAGCCCTGCACGTGCAGGTTCTCGCTCACGCCTTGCCGGTCGGGCGAATCACCGCTCCGCCAGAACGCCAACGGGTCCATGTTGAAATCCTGCCGATAGAGGTCGATTCCTTGCTCCGTCAGCATTCGGTCGATGTGGTTGGTGAGCCACTGACGGGCTTCCGCATTGCCAAGATTCAACAGACTGATGTTCGCGCCGATATTTTTCCCGTTGAAAAGCCATTCGGGATGCGTATTCGCTAACCACGTGTCGGGCGAGACGCGCTCAGGCTCGAACCACACGCTGAATCTCACGCCCTTGGAGTGGACGTAGTCAGACACTTCTTTCATACCTTTGGGGTAACGATCCGGGTCGGGTTCCCATGTGCCGACCTTCGGCCAACCCGGACCGTCGCAAAGGTACCAGCCGGCGTCGATTACCCAATAGTCGAGCTTCACACCCTCGTTGATGTAGACTTCGGCATATTTGATTTCATCTGCCGCGTTGCTCCGCAGGCCCGGATAGAAATCCGTGGTGCACATGATCAGTATGGGCGGCACGGGCTTTCCGCCCGGTTTGGGCACGTTGTGCGCCAGCATCCATCGCCGCCAGAGGTTCTGCGCCCGCACGGGGTCCGAACCTTTCCAGAAAAGCAACGCGATCAGCGGCGTGCGAATCTCTTCGCCGGGTTTCAGCCGCAGATGCGTCAACTCCTGGCCAGCGACGACTTGAATGCCCTTTTCGCTGTTGCGAGTGAAACTCGTCGCCCATTGTCCGGGCCAACCGACGGCGATAATCACGCCGCCGCCGGGCATCGCGAGATTGTAGCAGGGAAACGCCTTGTTCGTGGGACGTCCGCCCTCAGGCGCGAATTTCTGCGTGGCATTCGGGCCCAGCGTCATTTCATACGGCTCATAGCTGTCCGGTACGCAGTAGTCGCCCTTGATGCCCCGCAATACGAACTCCCCCCCATCAGATCGTTCCCACCGAGCATCCAAGGCTTGGATGTTCTCGATGAGCGGCGTGTCCTCCTTCCCGGCGTTGCGTAAATAGATTGTCCATTCAACGACCGGGAAGTCGGCATACTCGACCGACACACAACGTACTTCAAGCCCCGTTTTCGAGTCGGTCCACGTGAGGGTGCGTTCCGCTCGTTGGTCGTCGAGCTGCCGCTTCCCCTGTTTGAACTCGCAAGCCGTCAGGAGTTCGCTAACGGGTTTGCCATCGTACATGAACGAGAACATGGGCTTGGCGGTCAAACCGCCCGCTAAGCCAGCCGCAATCCAGTGTTGGGCTTCTGTCATTTCATCGGCCGTCGGCGAGACAGCGGAAGCACGGGGGAGAAAGCAGGTCGTAAGAAGAGTGAAACGAATAAGCAGCCATCTTGCGCGCATACATCAAGTCTCCTTCGCGTTCTCCGTTTTGATGTGTGTTCAGCGAGTCAGGGCTTGTTGCGGCATATTATCATCATTGACTTCGGCCGGTCTTGCTTTATTGGTGCTCAATCCATTTCAGTAGCGCCCCCAGTAGTCTTCAGGGCTCGTGCCCTCTTTGCCGTAGTGGGAATTACGCCAACGACCGTGGTAAATGCGGGTTTCGTCACCTACATTCAGAATCCCGTTGGCTTGACAGAGCACGGGGGGCAATGCTCTGCGGGGGACAGGCGTTGCGGGAGAATCAGTCGCTCGCAGCCAAACGTGGCCTCTTCCAGGTTCGCGGAACGCCAATCCGTCGTTGCTGATGGCAAGCCTCATCGTGGGATAGTCATACGGGCCGAACTGCGACCAATAGGCGAGCTTATAGCGCCGGGTCGGATCGGGACCATCCTCATCCTTGATCACACATGCGTCGCCGGTGAGGGCACTGGGCAAAGCCAACGCATTATTGTCCCGCGACCCCTTGAACAGCAGTTGAGGCAGATTGGGTTCTTCCCAGTGAAGGCCATCCACACTCTCCGCATAACACAGTGAACCCGGAAAGACGTCCTCTTTCCATCGTTCCGCCTGAGCCTTGAGCGCGTCCGGACAGTCAGGATTACGTCTTGTGTGACACGCGTAGTACCACATGCGGAACTTGTCTTGGTCAAAAAGGATTGTGCCATAGAAATGGGCGGCCAGACGATCGGAGGCGTTGGGGTTGTTCCGGCTGGGAGTGAGCACGGGTTCAGGCCGGACAACTGGCTTTGACAAAGTACACCGCAGGTTGTTTTTCAACGGCAAAGATAAGTCATCGACACTGAGCAAAACAGCCTGGCGAGCAACTGAAACCCCGGTCGAGGGAAACATGAAAGCGTTCGCCTGAATGGGGTTTTGTTCCGGCAGTGCCGGAACGAACAGCACGAAGCCAAGAGTACAGAGCACAGAGATGCACGTTGTCATTCTTCTGTCCCGCAAAACGTTCCTTGATGTTGCCGGACAGGATAATAGCTGCTCGGAAAACACGGCGCCACTTGAATCAGGATATCCTGTCGGAATTTACGGGGTTACAGGACTCGCAGGTCACGCCTGTCGAACACGGGCCGAAGCCATAGACTAAGACGGGGCGCCCGCATGTCCGGGTATTTCATCACGGCGTGTTATCATACGTTTTGCCAAGGATGAGGTATTGCCCATGAACAGACTGGTTATTGCTGCGTTGGTATTGGTTTCGGCGGTTGCGTTGGCGACAGAAAGGTTGCCGATAGGGGTGTTTGACGACGCGACGATCCCGCGCGGGGAAAGGCGGGCTTTTGATGTTGACCTGGCGGCGCCGCCGGAGGGGAAAGAGGCCGTGCTTGTCTTGAAGGCGCGTCTGGATACGCCGCAGGTAGCGGGGTACAACAATGCGCTTCGCATCACGCTGAACGGGACGGCGCTGGACGCGGACCGTCTGTTAAACAAGCCTTTGCGAGTGAAATCGCGGGGCGGAAACGTTTATTCGATGGTGGCAGGTGATCTCTTCTCCACTTTTTATTGTCCGGATTTTGAGAGTCCGGATTCGGACCCGCATTACGGTTTGTTGGAGGGGTACAAGGCGTGCCTGTTTGAACTGCGGATCACGGACCTGGCGAAGGAGGGAAAGAACGCGCTGTTGTTCGAGCATGTGTCGACCGTGGAGAACCCGCTTGTGCTTGGCGACTGCGCCGTAGTGTTCCGCGAGCCGACCGCGGCGTGGCGCGCGAAAGCGGGCCCGCCGGAAGGTCCGCTGCCGGTGTATGAGCCCGACGCAAAGAATGAAACGGCGTTTGCGGTTGGCGAACCGGCGGATGGGAAGATTGAGGTGAAGACCGAGGCCATGGGCGTTGTTGTGCAGAGCGCGTTCTCGACCCCCGCAGGCGAATGGGTTCACGGGAGCAACGCGTATTTCCGGCTTGAGCGGCGGACCGAGCGGAATGCGGAGAGCGTAGTGGTTTATGATACGCTCACGAACCTGACCACCGACAACCTTCCCATCATGCACAGGCATGAAGCGGTTCTTGGCGACCGTTTGGAGAAGGTTTGGATCGGCGGGCTGGAACAGGCGTCAGCGTCGGCGTCCATATCAGAGTCTTCCAACCCGACGACGTACGCGGAGGCGGACGCGGGCGGAGTTGGGCTGATTTCACTGGACGATGTGTTCCGGGTTCATGTTCGCAAGTATTGCGCGCCGGGAATCGCGGGCATTGGCGACAACAACCTTGTGCTGCGTCCGGGGGCATCGTACACGGCGGAATGGGCGATCGTCCCGACGCGGCACGGGGACTATTGGGAGTTTTTGAACGCGGCGCGCCGGTTGGCGGATGCGAATTTCACGATACCAGGCGGGTTCGCGTTCTTGCGGACGGAGCCGATCACGGACAAATGGACGGATGAGCAGTTCAGCAATTTCATCCGGTTCAAGGACGCGTATTATGTGTGCGCGTCGGTGGAGTATCCCAGGTACAAGGGATACTACACGCACGGGGTCTATTGCCAGCAGTTGCCGGTTGACCAGATCGCGCAAATGCTCGAGCGGTGGAAGCGTCTTGTGCCGGGCACCAAAACGATGATCTATTTCCACAATTTCATCGACATACTCGATGATTCGCCGGAGCGGTTTGCGGACGCGCGAGTGCTGCTAGCGGACGGCAAGCAAGCGGATTACGGGGAGCCGTGGGACCGGATCTTTTTCCCGACGGAAACGAACTCGTATGGTCCCGAGATTGCGAAGAATGTCGACCAGATCCTGGACCAGATCAAGGCAGACGGGGTGTACTGGGATGAGCACGAGTACAGCCGCTGGAATTATCATTATGGCGAGCCGTGGGACGGGGTCTCGGGCGACATTGATTCGACGACGATGAAGCTTGTGCGGCTGAAGTCGTCTGTGACCCTGTTGTCGGCTCCGTGGCGGCTGGCGCTGGCGAAGAAGATCTTGGCGCGCGGGCCAATCGTTGGCAACGGCGTGCCGTTCACGCGGGAACTGGCCGCGCTGAAGTTTCCGTGCTTTGTCGAGACGGGGAGCATCACGAACTGCACGCAAGCGCACCTCTACTCCCCCATCGCGCTCGGTGACCATCTGACGGAACGGTCGGAAAAGGACGCGTACGGAACGATGCTGGCAGCGCTGGATTACGGATGCGTTTATCACTGGTACAACGATGTGACGGTGATCCCGACGCACGTGGCGTTCACGCATTACATGTACCCGTTCACGCCGGTGGAGTTGCACGGGGGGTACGTTGTGGGGCGCGAACGGATCTTGACGAAGGTGAGCGGGCTGTTTGGGTGGGGCGACCGTTCGGCGCATGAGACACATGTGTTCAACGACAGTGGGTGCGAAGTGGCCAGTTACCCGGCGCCGCTCGTTGAGAAGGACGGCAAAACGTACACGGAGCTGCGGCTGCCGGAGGATTGGGCGGCGGCGATAGTCAGGAGGTGACCGGGAGTTTGGTCTGCCCCCACGTCGGATTCATCGACGACACGGTTCGGATCGGTTGTTTGGCGTCGCCTGGGATGGGCGGTCGGCGGGGCTCGCCGGACTGAGACAACTTCCTCCAATGCGCGTTGAAGCGCTTGCGCTGCCAACGAATGACCGTGTCAGGCTTCGCAAAGATCAGTGCGTCCTTCCATCTCATCCAAGCCTTTGCCAGAAGACTCCAAAGAATACAATCAGCCGGCTTCACCTTCGTCCTCTTGACACTCCGCTGGTACACGCACAACCGATGCCGCAACGCGAGGTTCTCGGCTTGCAGCCCCGCGCGAGACTTCAACACCCCCGCCAAGAAGCTTGTACACAGTCTAATGAATTCAATCATTTCCACTCCGATCACGCATCCAACGACGAGATTTCATGAAGTGGAAAGAGTAACAAATACGTCGCGAATCGGCGAAAACAGAAGACGAAGCAACCGTTGTAAGTGCTTGTCCATCAATAAGGACAGGTTTTCCCCAACCACAACGGATATTCAGGAAGGACAAGCGCCAGGCTCAGTCGACGGTGAGCTCGAAGAACGCGGTTGGGCCGTGCTTCAGACTCGCGGTGTCGAGATGGATCTTGAGCCGACCATCCCCCCGGGCAAGCGGCAAACGTTCCCGACGCGCCCCATTTAGGCCAAGCGCATAAAGGGCCATGTTTTCTCCGTGGGCGTTCTGTAACGTCGCGTCCAGACGCCCAACCTTCATCAACACCGGCAACGTGCCGTAGTTGAACATCTTCGTACGATCGGGCGTCACCACCATGCCGGTGTTGGCGGTCTCGGTCGTATAGAGCAGGACCATCCGCCGGCTTTCCGCGAGATCCTTCCCGTCCACGGCGCAAACGCCAACCATGGCCGGAGTATCGCTGCCGATCACCTCCAGCCGCCCGACCGACTCGCCGCGGCCGCCCTCCAAGGTCACGGCCTCGCTGAAACGCGTGGCCATCTTGAGGAGATTCTCCTCGGCCCGCATCGTGATCTCACCAGTATCGCTCTGAAATACTCCCTTTGAGGGCTCGCTGATGTTCGCCTCCGGGAGAAGTCCGCTGCGCTTCATTCGGCCGACCAGGGCATCGAGCGAAAGGCTGGCCTTCTCGGCATCGGCGACCTCGACAGTCCATTTGGCGCCCTGGCGGATTTTCACGCCGCCTGCAGGAGTGACAATTATGTCTGGCTCTGCAGGCAGCGCGACTCCCTCCGGACGTTGCGCACCGGGGAACGAGATGGTGAAACCACTCATCAACCCGAGTTTGGTCTGCTCTGTCGAGGCTTGCTTGAACTCACCCAGGACGGACTGCGGCACTTGAAGCTCAACCCGATGGGCTGACGTCTTCACATCACCGCGCACAAACAGGCACGTGAAAAGGAATTCACAGGCCCGGGTTACCGGAGAGCCCTCGGGCTGGAAGGAACCGAGGCGTTTTGCCTCGAACACGACGGGAGCGGAAGCATAAACCATCGCATCGAATCCTTGAAACGCGGAATAGGCGCCAAGGACGAGTCCGAACTCACGTTGATACTGGTTCCAGAAGCAATGGTTGTATTCGGTCGCACAGAATGGCCGGTCCGCAAATTTCGCACCGAACATGATACGCAAATAAGCCGCGGCGTCGCCCAGCGAGCTGTTTTGCGGGCAGACTACTCCAGAACCTCCACGCCAATCCCCGGGTGGAAACGCAAAGAACTGATTTCTGATCGCCATCGTTGAGTATTCGTATCGTGCTGCATGGTCTCCCCACCAATTTGGCAGGCTATAATGGCCTACCAATCCATCGTAGCCGATGCGCTTGAGATTGGCCGCGTACCAAGCGATGTTTTCGCCGGCCAGTTCATTGCAGAAGAGTACAAAGTCTTGATCGCTTGGACTCGATCCTATTCCGGTCCATGCGTAATACGGCAACACGAACGAAAGGTTCCGCGCCGGCACCGCCACTTGGTCGAAAGAGGTAATGGCGTCGTCTCCCCATGCCTTGGCCAGGGTTTCCGGCATTTGATACTTAGCCCCCAGCCATTGGCGGAATCGCTGGTTCATCGTTCCTATGATTGCCTCGGACGTAATGAAACGGGCCAGCAGTCCCGATTCCTGTTCATTATAGGGTTCGATGCAGGCAATGACCGGATCGTCCTTCCACGCCAATCCCGTGTAGGGATTGACGTGGTTCATCAGAGTCTCAGCCGCATAGAGCCAGGTCCTGCGCATTTCGGAATCCCCCAAATACATCCGCGCCTTGAAGTCGCATTCTCGGCCTTGGACTTCAGGATTGTACTTCAGGGGAGGAGATACCGGCTGAAAAAGCCCGTAACCAAGCAAGGTCAGATGCAGGTAGATCCCTTGTTGGCCCATTTGGCTGATCAGGTAATCAACCTTGTCGAGCAGTTCCGGATCGATGTTTAAGCTCTCGTGCGGCGACATTAGGTCTATATCGAATATTCGAAAGAGATTGTACCCCTGAATCCTGCACAATCGGACATAGCGGTCCACATCCTCTTTCCACGTTGCGCCCGCGCCAAACCAGCCGAAACCATCAACACTCATGGCCTCATCATTCACCACATGGAATATAAAACCTTTCAATCTGACCGGATTTTCGGGCCTGCCTCTGGCGACCAGTTTCCCAGAGGACCCGATGACGAGCCGCGGCAACCGTTTACTCCCTGCAGACGGTCCGTCCACCAACGGCACGGCGGTCACCGCGCTCAAGTCCAAGGCGCTGCCCGCCTTTACGAGCACGTCGGATGTGTCCACCACCTTCCATTGCGAGTTAGCTGTGAATGTCAAGATTTCGTTCGCACTCTCTTCGGCGATGGCCGCAACAGTAGATGCTGCCACAGCCACGTAACAACTCAGTAGGAATAAAGTTCTAGCGCCGGCACAGGCCGCGCAAATCAAGCCGATTGGCTCTTTCTTCATGACACTCTCCCATTGTGGTATGCGCTCCAAGCCGTTTGATCGCGCTGTTGGTTGGTCAAGGGATAGTAATCGCCGAAGGGGTGTCTTTTACAGCGTTTTGCCTGAGCGACATTCGCTTTGATCTGCAGCCATTCTGGCTCTGTCTTGGCAGTGAGCCAGATCTCCATGCCGGGGTTCAAGGCGCTGCGGGCGTCATAGGTATCCAGGATCGTCCAACCTCGAGTCGCGCCCCCTTGAATTGATAGCCAATGCTGAATTCCATAACTGTGATCCTGTGTCGACTCGGCCGTCCGTCCATTTCGCGATTGGTCCAATCGACCATCCCGGAAAGATGCGCTACTTCACCTCAGTCTCTTCTGGCTTTGCCGCAAACACAGCCGACTTGAACGGCTCGATACAGCCTTGCCGGACGATGTCGGCGTCATAGGTGGCGGACAATGACGCGGCGACTTCAGCGAAGAAATCATTCACCTCGGAGTCGGTACTGAGGTTCTTGCGCAGTTCGCCGGCGATTGCGCCGTAAGGGAAAGCGGCCAACTGCCATGCTTGCCAGCCGAAGATATTGTGCCAGCCATGGGTCGTGTCCCAAGCAAGATAGGCCTCGAGGTAGTCGCACAACAGCTTCTCGCACTCCGCCTTCGGTGTGGTCGACGTCACACCTGCCAGAAGTCTCCTGTGCGCTGCACGCATCCGCAGTTGCAGAAGCACGCTCTCGGCCACGATGCGGTGATTAGGAAACAGCTTGCGTCCAAAGACGCCCGGCCGGCCGAATGTGTCGTTCTGCACGATCTTGTCAAGTTGGGCGACAAGCTCTTCAATCTTGACGGGGTCGTCTTCTTTTAGAGCCAGATAGCTGTCGGCCAGGAGTTGTCTATGGTCGGGAAACAGGTGGCCGGAAACCTCCAACAGGACGTCTTTTTCAGAAACATTGGCGTAGTTAGAATCACACATTGATGATGTGAAGTAGAACAGGTTTGGAAACTGGAGCAGGGGTGTCTGCACGTTCCCCATGATTCCGGCCACGTCGGGAGACTTCGCATCCGGGCCGTTGAAGATTCCACGGACCGCGTCGATCTCCACATTGGTGACCGGATAGCCGGGCTCGCGTTCGATGATGCCGTAGGGGAGATACACGGTTCTGGATATCAGCCCTTCGTCGCGACACATGGGCAGATACTCGGGGAACTGCCCGGAGATCAGCCACAACGGTTTTGGACCTCCTTGTATCAAGGCCCGCAGGGCGAGTCGTTGATGGTCCACCAAGCCTTCGAACTGGATCTTCTCCCTGCGTCCCCAACCCCAGAGCATCCAGTTAATGAGCTTGGTCTGTTCTCCGTTGAGATTGTGACGATCGAGCAACGCCCGGCATCCCAGCAGGACCTTGTTGTAGTCGTCAAAAGTACCTTCGGCGAGGAAACCGGGATCGGAGTCGATATTGCAAACCCCGTCGGCGTTGTTGATGATGCGATACATGGCCTCGCGCGACGCCATGATGGCCTTGAAGTGTTCGGGATCGCCGGGGTTGAGGTCCTCCTGCGAAGGTCTCCAGTAGGGGCGCTGTCTGGGGTCGGCCACACCACAACGGTCTTTGGCGACGCGGTTGGTGCACTGCATGAGCCATACTTCCATGCCGTGCTTCGTCTGCGCGTAATCAACGACCCGCCGAGACTCCTCCAAGTAAGCCTCGTCTTCGGGGGAGAGCGGAACGGGCATGATCTCGATGAATGGCCAGAGGTAGAACAGATTCACGCCCTGGTACGACAGCATGTCCAGGTAGCGTTGCCAGTCCTCTTCCGTCCAAGACCGAAACGTGTACGGGTAATTGATGGCCCAGCCATTGAAGTGCATGCCGCGCTTGGCAAAGGCCGGCTTGCCAGATACGTCGAGCCCAGCCGGTACAAACGCCGATGTCCTCTCGGATTGAATCTTCTTCATGAGCAGCCCCAAAGCGATCTTCGTCCCCCGTGGGGTGGAGCCAGTGGCAAGGACATAGTCGGCGCCGTCTTTGGATGCGGCGCGGAGCACGTATCCCTCACTGCCAAGGTCTTCGCCGGGGATACTCTGCGGAAAGAACTTTTTGACCGAATCCGTTCCCACCACGATCCGCACCCCCGTAGTGTTGTCGGCCGAGGTAACCACAGGAACCCGGTCTCCGGTCAGTTCCTTCAGATAGCGCGCCAGATCCTGTATGCCATACTGTATGAAAGACGGCTCGTCCGAACGGGTCACGATCATTGCATGGTCGAGGAGTACTCTCTTGTCGGCTTGGGCGTCGGATGTCGTTGCTGCCGAAAGGATCACGACGGCGGTCAGTAATGATAGTGAAGCCAAATTCATCATTGGTGTATCCTCGTATGTCTTATCCCAACCCCAATCGGAGGATTGCCCGGGTCTCCTTTCTTAGGCTAGAAGCACCGGAGCCACGGCGTTCATGCTATGCATTCTCCTCCACGCTGTCGCGGCCCAGGGCTACCGTCAGCGAGATCGAACGGATTCGGGAGTGTAGACGACCGCACCCGACTGCGATGGAACTGTCGTCGATGGGCATTTAAGCAAACTGCTGAGGCCAGGTTCGACCATCTGGAGCACTCCTCCTCTCCATAATATGCTCGGCCCGGCAGATCAGTCCACGGGGGTCGGTGACGGGTTCGGGAGGGCATGTGCGTTACGTCTTCTCTGTAACCAGCTTAGAATATTGACTTTCTGATTTCCAGATGGGTCTTTGACATGGGTTGGTCAAACGTGTGAATGACGAACGAGACCCGCGGTATGATCCCCACCCCGCGTCCACACTTCGACTGTGGTGAAGTCCACTGCGGCAAGCACTTCCCAGTGCGCCTTGAGAAACGTCTTCCACGTGGTCTTGCGCCCGCGTTCGGGTGCCGACTCAATCCCATGCTCCCGGAGAATGTTCTTGACCATGGTATCGCACCGTGTGCGCGAATTCCGGCACGCCCGCTTTGACGAACATATCCGACCTGAGCAAATCGAATACCGCGACCGAAT
>DAOLNV010000111.1 GCA_035416745.1 Candidatus Hydrogenedentota bacterium
CCGGGGTAGGGATGGGGCGGGACAAACTCGAGATCCCCTTCTTCGACGGCCTTTTCGAGCGAGGGGGGCCAGGCGCCGGTGCGGTCATGGCAGCGGTTCACGCCGCCGCGGATCCGGTTGAGGCGGTGCTTAAGCTTGTCGTCCTGCAGGGTAGTATTGAGGACTTCGCGCCCGGCCAGAAAATAGCGGCCGCCAAGGGGATCCTCGGGCAGGTTTTCGACAATGCCGCCCGTTACCAGGTCCTGCAACGATTCGGGCAGACGATGGTGCCGTTCCTCATAGAACTCCACCGCTTGCGATAGCTGGGTGCACACGTCCTCGATGGCGAGTTCCTGGAGTTTCTGCTGGGCAAGTTCGCGCAGCATCTTTTCGCCGCTGTTGCGCGCCATGTCCTCCCACATGGCGCGTTCGAAGGCATCGAGATCGTGCTGTTTCGCGATATTGGCGGCGAGTTCGAGCACGAACGGGGGCGCGGTCTCCGTGGCGACGGCCATGTGGAGGAATCGGGCAGCCTGGGCGGGGGAATCGGGGCTGTCCTTGCGGTTCAAGAGGTAGACCATGGCGATCTCGTAAGGCAGGCTCCACGCGCCGGGGTTGTGCACCATCCCGCGCTTCATGAGGTCTAGACTGGCGTCGCTGTCGGCCTTGAGGCTCGCCATGAAGATCCCGCCGTAGCGGTAGACATCGACGAAATAGGGGTCGAGCCGCGTGATGGTGTCCGCCATGTGGTTAAGCCAGACGTATTTGTGGTCGCCCTTGAACTGCTCGGCGGTGTACTGGATGCACTGGAGCCACAGCAGGTCGGCCACGACGCTGTCCATTCCCCCCGTGAAATGGTTGAGAAGCTTTTCGTTGGGGAGATACAGCAATTCTTCCTCGAAACTGGTCTGGCGCCGGGCATCCATCTGCTTTTGCGCCACGACGCAGCACGCGAGACCAACGCCAACGGCAAGCGGGGCGATGACCAGCCAGCGCGAGATCATACGTCCTTGTCCTGAAACGCCAGCGAGGCGATAACCAACAACACGGCGGTGTAGACCGTCCCGTAGGCGAGGGCCCACAGCACGTATCCCGAGGCTACGGGAACGCCATTGGCCGCCTCGGCGCGGATGTCGAAGTTCGAGAGGTTCGGGATGATGTAGTAGATCGCCTCGAGGACCCGCTTGCTGAAGGTTCCGTCAAACTGCGGCGGCAGCTCCGTGAAGATGGTAGTGGCATGACCGGCAATATACGTCGAGAAGACGATGATGGCGCCGAGAATCGGCGAGGTCAGCGCGGAGAGCAGTACCGCCAAAGCGGTGAGCAGCAACAGCTGCCAGTAGATGAGCAGCACCGCCTCGAAGAAGACGATGTCGAGGCCGCCCCCGAGGATCACCACGTAGACCGCCGCAACGAAAGCCATCACGACCGTCACCAGGGCCAGCAGCGCCGCCAGCCCGAAGTATTTGCCCAAAACAAACTCCCACCGGTGCATGGGACGGCACAGTATGGTGTAGATGGTGCGCTTGTCGATCTCCTTGTACACGAGGTTGGTGCCTACGAAGATGGCAATCAGGACGCCAAAGATCGACACGGCCGCCAGCGAGATGTCTTTGACGATCTTGATGTCCTGCCCGATGCTGATCCAGCCAAGGGCTTTCGAGCCGAGGATCGCGGTGGCGGCAAACAGCAGCAGCACATACAGCACCTTGTCGCGCACCGCTTCGCGGAAGGTGTTGCGGGCTACGGCCAGCACTCTCATGAGCCGGTCTCCTGTTCGCGCATGAAGTATTCCTCGAGCGATTCCCGGATGGGCGTGAACTCGATCAGTTTGCCGCCGGACTGCATGAGCTCGGCGGCGATTCCGTTGGCGGCGTCCATGTCGTTGACGAAGAAATGGCGGCCCTGCTCGGATTCGCGCGTACCATCCGCCCGGGCAGCCAATGCGGCTGCCGCGGTTTCGGAAAGGCCTTCCGCGACGATCTCGACGCGGTTGACGCGGCGCGTGAGCAATTCGTCGAGGCGGCCCTGTGTGGTGAGCCTGCCCTTCACCAGAATGCCCACACGGCTGCAGATCTGTTCGACATCGCCCAGCACGTGTGAGCTGAAGAAAACGGTCTTCCCCTGAGCGTGGAGCAACAGGATCAGTTCGCGGATCATCCGGCGGCCCAGCGGGTCGAGGCCCGACATGGGTTCGTCCAGGATGAGCACTTCGGGGTCGCCCACGAGCGCGACGGCGAATCCCAGGCGCTGCCGCATGCCTTTCGAGAACCCGCGCACGCGCTGGCCCGCGAACTCGCGCAGGTCGAGCAAATCCGCAAGACGTTCCCACTCGGCGCTGCGCCGGGGACGCGTAAGACCGTTGAGCTCTCCGTAGAAATCGAGGGTCTCGCGGGGATTGAGGTATTCGTAGAAGTAGGGGTTCTCGGGCAAGTAGCCGATGTGCGCGCGGGTCTCGCGTTTGCGGACATCTTTGCCCATCACGAAGGCTTGGCCCTCCGTAGCGCGCAGGAGGCTGCACAGGATTTTGATCGTGGTGGTCTTGCCCGCGCCGTTGCGGCCCAGGAAGCCGAAGACCTCGTTGGGCGCGATGGCCAGATTGAGGTCGTCGAGGGATCTAACGCCGCCGCGTCCGATATGCCCCCCGTATACCTTGGCCAGACGTTTGGTAACGATAGCATCCATGCGCGAATCCGTATGTCCTGAGAATGGGAACGGTCCCGTTTCGCCACGCATCTCGCGCGGCTTGCTCGGTACAGAGCCCATTCCGGGTTCTACAGCTTCAGATTCTCCTGTATACTCCGCACGGCGCGCCTCACGTCCTCGGCGTGTCCGAACGCGCTGAGCCGGAAGTATCCTTCTCCGCTGGGGCCGAACCCCGACCCGGGCGTGCCGACGACGTGGGCCTCGTTCAGCAGTTTATCAAAGAATTCCCAGGAGCGCATGCCGCCGGGCGTGGCCATCCAGATATAGGGCGCATTGACTCCGCCGAACACGGCGATACCGGTGCTTTCGAGACCCTCGCGGATCACTTTCGCATTGTTCATGTAGTAATCGATGATCGCATGGCATTCCTTCTGGCCGGCCTCGGAGAGGGCGGCCAGTCCGCCGTCTTGGACGATATTCGACGCCCCGTTGAACATGGTGGTCTGGCGGCGGAACCACAGGCGGTTGAGCGTGCCGGGTTCACCGTCTTCGCAGACCAGCGCCTTGGGCACGACAGTCCAGCCCAGGCGCACCCCCGTGAATCCGGCCTCTTTCGAGAAGCTGTTGATCTCGATGGCGCATTCCTTTGCGCCGTCGACCTCGTAGATGGTCCGAGGCAGATTCGGATCGGCGATGAATGCGGCGTAGGCGGCATCGAAGATGATCACGGCTTTGTGTTTGCGTGCGTAGTCGACGAATCCGGACAATTGCTCTCTTGTGGCAACCGTGCCGGTCGGGTTGTTCGGGCTGCACAGGTAGATCAGGTCCACTTTGCGCGAGGGCGGGTCCGGAAAGAAGCCGTTCTCCCTGGTGCAGGGCATATATACGAAACCTTCGTACTGGCCATTGATTGCGTTACCCGTGCGGCCGGCGATAACGTTGCTGTCCACATATACGGGGTAGGCGGGGTCCTGGACCGCGACGATGTTGTCAGTGCCAAAGATGGACTGAATATTCGCGGAATCGGGTTTTGCGCCGTCGCTGACGAAGAATTCGTCGGGCTGCAGCGTTGCGCCATACCGGGCGTACCGTGCTGCAAGGGCTTCGCGAAGCTCGGCGTTGCCCTGTTCGTCGCCGTAACCCGTGTAGGTCTCGACCTTCGCGAGTTTGTCGACCCCGCGCCGCAGTCCTTCGATGATGGATGGCGGCAGCGGCTCGGTAGTGTTGCCGATGCCCAGACGCATAACCGTGACCCCCGGATGGGCGGCGATGAATTCGCGCGTGCGACGGCCGATCTCGGGAAAGAGGTATCCCGCTTCGAGTTTGTTGTAGTTGCGATTGATGGTTGCCATTCGGTTATGTCACTCCGCTTAGCGTTACTGTTGCATAAGGAATCAGCTTCGACGCCCGCCGTCACTGCTCCCCTGGCACACATCGTGGCGCGGTATTGCTCTGCGCCCGCTCCGGGCGGAAACCGGTCAGATTGTAATATACCCGGGCCGAAAATGCGAGCGGGGCACGGGGCGAAGAAAGGACCGCCAAGGATTCGGGGAGGGGCGACGCCGTGACGAGTGCCTTTGCCCACAAGAGAGCAGGCATTCGTGCCCGCTCACCTGTGATGGCGGACAAGAGAAACCGCCCTTGCGAAGAGAAAATAGCGCGGGGGAAGCGGGCTGTCTTGAGGCCCGCTTCCCCCTGCGTGATGCCTTATCGTTTTCTGAGTTTCGAGCCGTTTCCTTAGAGGATTTCACTCACCTTGCTGATGGTGTACAGAGTATAGCCGGTCATCGAATTCGCCGGGGCGTCTCCGAGTTCGCTATAGCGGACGAATTCGACATGGCCGTCCATGTAGAGCGCATTGGCGCCGCCAGGAACGTGGTTCATGGCCAAACCGACACCGGAGGATGCCGGGTCGGCGTTCACGATGTCGAACATTACGATGATCTCGGACTGCGCTTGGGCACTGCCCGCCGGATTGTTGATGTCGGTGATCAAGAATCGCTCGATGCCTTCGCGCAGGCGATAGACGGTCGTACCCCCGGCCAGCCCGTAGGGGGCGGTTACCGACACGTCGGAATCGAGGGCGGACCGCGCGGTAGAGGCCTCCGCAGGGACGAGTGCTGAGTTGGCGAGCGCGTTATCGAGATACAGGCTCATGAAGAGTTCGCCGACTTGGGCGGAAACCTCCGGAAGCGTGGGGTCCAACAGGACCATGGTGTCGTAACCGGTCTTGAATCCGTCCAGCACCCAGCCGGTGTAGATGTAGCTGTCGCCAAGGTCGTCGGCAATGCCTTGATAGTACCCGCACTCGAGCACCGAGAGCATTTCGTGGGCATCCGAGGCATCGGGGGCCGACGGACAGGCGAAGATGTTCCAGTCCGTCACGTACTCGGGATAGATGGCGACCGGGTTGGGGCACATCGCGGCGCCGGGCGAGGCGTTGCAGTCGCCCCAGCCGCTGGGCTCATTCCCGGCAATGCCGTCAAGGTAGTAGACGTCGCCGCCCTGCATCGGCGGCCACTTTTCGCCCTTGGATTCGTTTGCGTACATTTTGTAGACGAGCCCGCACTGTTTGAGATTGTTGGCGCAACTGGCGCGGCGGGCCGCTTCGCGGGCCCGCGCCAGGGCCGGTAGCAAGATGGCCGCCAGAATGCCGATGATCGCGATGACAACAAGAAGTTCGATTAGTGTGAATCCACGTCTTTTCATGATTTCATCCTCCTAAAACTCTTTGATTGCCAAACCAATTACCTACAACACTCGTCCGGCGTTCGTTGCCTCCGCTTGGTCCGGACGCAGAAGCCCGTGAGACAGCCTGCCGCATTATACACGCTCGGCGCAAAAAAAGGCGTTCAGATATCCGGACCCAAATCGCCGGATGACACCACGATTGGGGAAACTCACACAAAGACACAAAGGACGCGGAGAAAATGGCGCCGGCGCCGAAGCGGAATCTACGCAACGTCTCCGTTTATGATGCGGGAAATGCCCTCCCTCATCAAAGCATCGCCGAAGTCGAGTAGACAGCCGAGTCTGATACCCGTCAACCGCGGATAGGTCAACACCTGCTTAGGGTGCGCCTTCGTGACCTTCTCCACGGATTCGTGTTCCCTGTGTCTCCGTGTGAGCGCATCCTTGTCTTTATGGAGACAATAAGATCCCTCCCGCGAGGGCTTCCCAATCCGGCGATTGGGGTCCGGAACGGTGTGGGCGTGCTCGGGCGCGCGGCGTTCGGGGATAGCAAATGCGGCGGGGCGAGAAACCCTCGCCCCGCCGCGCGGTAACGCTTTCCAGAGCAAAGAATTATCCTACGAACGAGGTAATCGCGGCAAAGCCGGAGTTGACCGGGAATGGTCCGTCCGGGCTGTAGCGGATGAACTCGACATGGCCATCCATGAAGAGCACGTTAGAACCGCCGGGCACGTGGTTGAACGGGATGTCGCCGCCGGCTTCGAGGCTAATGCAGTCAAACATGACTTCGATCTCCGACTGGGCCTGAGCGCTTCCCGCCGGATTGTTGATGTCGGTGATCATGAACCGCTCGATGCCTTCGCGCAGACGGTAGACGGTCGAGCTGCCGCCGTTGCCGTAAGGGGAGTTGACGCTGACGTCATTGTCCAAAGACGCGCGCGCAGCAACCGGGTCGGCCGGGACGCCGTAGTCAAATGCGCCATTGCCACCATAAGAAGCCGGGCCAATGACGCTCAAGACCTCGACCAGCTGCGTCGGGACGAGCTCGTCCGCGCCGATGTCTACCTTATCGTCGTCTCCGTCGCACTGATCGACGACGTAACCCATGTAGAAATAGCTGTCCGAGGGATTGTCGGCGATGCCTTTGTAGGGGCTCACGCAGACCATGCCGGGCCGGTCCACGATGATGGCCAAGTGAGCCTCGACCCCATCGCCGTAATCAGGGTCAGAGGGGCAGCGCATGACGTTGAAGTCGGTCAGGTACTCGGGATAAATGGAGATGACGCGCGGCGCCAGCTCAGGCTCATCCTGCCCGTCGCATTCGGGCGGCAGCGCGCCGGTTCCGTCGGTGTAGTACTCGGCCAATCCCTGCAGGGGCGGCCATTTTTCGCCTTTGCTTTCGTTTGCATACATCTTGTAAATAATGCCCATTTGTTTGAGGTTGTTGGCGCAACTGGCCCGCCGTGCCGCTTCGCGCGCCCTCGCCAGTGCCGGCAGCAGAATCGCGGCCAAGATGCCGATGATGGCGATGACTACCAGCAGTTCGATTAATGTGAATCCTCTTTCTCGTCTTCTCATGATTCTCTACCTCCCTTAATGATTACACCCCTACTTTAAGACGCATCAGATCCTGTGGGTGACGCTCGGTACCTGGCAGCATGCCGCTCCGACAATAGCTTGGCGTGAGCATTCTGTTGGGATTCCGTCAGCCGAACCCTTCCACTTCCGGGCGCCACCCGTCAGAATCTAGCTTACGCCCCTGCTTTGTTTTCGTCAATCCCCCCAATAGCGCGTGTAGGCCGCTGAGAGGCTTCGAACCGGCGTGTGGCCGGCATCCGCGGATGTATCGCGCCGTCAAAACCCTTCGAGACGCACCCCGAACGCGGGCGTTTCCGTTGTGTCGGTTGAAGTGTCCAGGTAGCGTGCTAGCACGGCGCACCGGTCGGCGTCGATGATATGGTCGTCGCCTTTGCCGTATACGACTTCGCCGCTGGCGGATATCGAGTAAGTGTGGCTGGCGTACTGGGACTCGCGGTCGGGGAGCGTGGGGAACACGATGGTGCCCTCGAGCATGCGGCGTTCGAGGAGTTCGGTCATGTACTGTTTGACGTTGCGCCGGTGTGGGGAGCCGTCGGGGAGAGGTTGGAGATCGATGGACGCGCCAAATTCGAAGGCGAGCACCTTTTCGCACCAGCCGGTGCCCTGGGCCATGAGATTGTGAGCAACGGCGCGGCCGCTGTTGCCGCAATCGATGCCGATGCGGCGAAAATCATAGGCGCGGTCGAGTTCGGCAATGATCTCCTGCTGCCGCGCATAATGCACCCCCTCGAGATGCACCCGCAGCACGTTGACGAAATGCGGTTCGGCGGCGCGGTACACCACGAATTCGGAGGGGTCGCGCGCATAGCCCAGGTCGCACCCGAGGTAGTAATCGCCGCGCGGAACGGTTGCCGGGGCGTCAAACACGTCGCCGCCTGTCAAGCGCAGGTCGTGGAAATCGAGGCCGTCATCAACGCAGGCGAGGTAGGCATCAAGATCGAATACGGCCTGCGCGGGCGCGCCGTGTTGGCCCAGCACCCGGTGCACATAGCCGGGAGAATTCCGGCCGCCGTAGAGACGGGCGAGTTCGGCGTCCTTCTCGGGTGTGAACTCGGGGTTCAACGATGACGGCCAGTTGTATCGCTCGGCGGCGGGGTCCTGGGTCATGCGGTGAAAGGTGTTGCGGAGGCCGTTGGGCACGCCGTAGACCCAGCGCCGCCCCCCGCCGTTAAGGGCCTGGAACAGTTCGGCCCAGGATGGCTCGGTCATTTCCTGGGCTTCGTCGACGACTTGCCAGTCGACGTGCAGCCCTTGGAAGTTCATGCCGTGGGGCCCGGCGATGCGTCCCCACAGGACAAATCCGTTCGAGAAGCGCAAGAACCACGAGGGGGAGCGTTTAACCTCGAGCAGGCCCGGGCCAAAGTGGGGGGTGGTCTGAAAACGCCGCACCAGACGGTTCATGAGGGGAAAAAGATGGTTCTCGCACTGGGTTGCCACGAGCATTTCGGTGTTCGGACAGAGTACCGATGCCCATGCGGCAATGATCTCGATCTCGGCGGTCTTGCCGACGTCGCGTCCGTCGCAATGGACCTTGCGCAGGGCGTACGAATTGAGCGAACCCTCCTGATACGGGCGGGCGCTCCAAGGGCGGCCTCTGGTGTCGCGGATGAAGTGCCGTGCAAAGGCCGTGCGCCGGTGCAGGGCAAGCCACTGGCGAACCTGGGTCTCGGTAGCGCCGCGCTTGCGCAGCTGGTTTCGCGCGCGGCGTTCGTTCCATGCTACGGTCACGAACAAGCCTTCGATGCGCGGGGCCGGGCGGCGCCGCTGCACGATGGGGCGCGCTTCTGTCTGCGTTTTTCAAAGGCGAGGGCGTCGTCCAGCACGCCGTCGCCAAGACGCAACAGGGGACCAATCTCCTCGCCAAGGGCGCCGGTTCCTCCGGACGCCGCGGTCGCTTTGCACGCCTCCTCGAGTTCCTGCAGGGCTTTGCGCACGCGTTCGCGGGCTTTCATCGATTTCTCGACCATGGGGTGAATCTCCTTGAAAACCGGGCCGTTGTCTTCCTGCATACGGCAGACGCCCTCGTTGCGAAGGACGTCTTCCATGCGGCGTGCGCTGAGCCACGCGACGATGAGCTCTTCGGCGCGGATGGCAATCGACGGTGCAAGAACGGACCTCGAGGCGGCAAGGCAAGGCTCGAGAGCGGTTTCGAGCGCGTTCACGAGGGCTTCGACCTCGATGTCGCTCCCGAGCCGGGCCCAGCCGTTGCCGTAATGGTTGCGCAACAATTCCGACAGAAATCTCATCAGAACCTCCTGTCCTGTGCGTGAATGCGGGGGTTTTCGCGCAAACACGCTTCCGCCTATACAGGCCGAGTGTTGCCGTAGGCCGGAGATGCCGGCGGCGCGAGAGAACGGCATAAGTTGCAGCAGGACACCGGTTACGGCGGGGCAAACGACTCTGCCGCCCCGGCCGGATGTGCTGTTTCGTTAGGAGGAGGGGGCCGGCGCGAATGCTCTGTGAGCGTGCCGCGACCTACTCACGCGGACGTTCCTCGAACGGATGCGGCCTCAGTGTATGCCGTCGCCGATGGCGAGATCGCGGCGGGCGGTAGCGATGCTGATCGTGAATCCCGCAATGAGGTCGATAAGGGAAATGAGGGTGAGCAGGATGAACGTCGCGGTCCCGGCCCCGCTCACCACGATGAGTTCGACCAGAAAGATGATGAAGACGGCGGTCGACAGCATATGGTCAACAATGGCCGTCCGGGAGACGCGGGTGGCCTTCAGGATCTCGATGAACAGGAGCAAGATGCCGATCCCGACGAGCAAGTCGCCCGCTCCGAACGCCATGGGTGTCTCGCGCGTCATGTGCGAGATGTGAAACAACGTCGGGTTGGCCTCGAAATCCACGCCCGACAGCATGGCCGCGTTGTATGCAATCAACACGACCGCCAACAGTGGAAAGTAGATAATGAGCTTCATGATGGGCTCCCGTGTGCCGGTTGTTCCAGCGAGATTCCAGCGAGAGCATATGCCGCCGGGGTGCGATGATCATAGCATAGAAAGGCAGCGGCAAAAAGGGAACAGACGGCGGGAATTCAAACATTTGGCCGAATCACGCAATGGCCGTCAGCTGCGGGGACCTTCGAGTATTGACAACCTTCTTGATAGAAGCAGAAAATCACAACCAGAAGAATGCGCGTAAGAGAACTTGGGTCAAAGAACAATGACCGTTGAGATTCTGTTTGCGTCAATATGGGCCATTTGTGGCGCGGTTCTTGTGGGATCCCTGCTCCAACTGCATCGGTTTCTCAAAACGAAGCCCAGCATCGCGGACGAGGCGAGCTTTGCGCGGTTCAAGGCGCTGGCGCGCACAGAGATGTACTTGGCGCTGTTTATGCTTTCGCTGTCGCCCTTAATATTCGTAGCGAGCGCTGCGCTTGTCTTCAAAAACGGCCTCCCCGGTCTTGCGGCCGTGCTTATTACCAGCGCAATCTTCCTCGGGTGCTCCATGTACCACAAGAGAATCGAGAGGAGGACCCACAATCTGCCGGTAGCGGAAGCCCTCGAAGAAGAGTACCGCGCGGTCTGCACTTCGTGGATCAAGAAGCCCTGGCCGGACTTCTGAGGGGGCACGAGGGAGCGGCCGGACGGGCCCCCGGAGCTGATGCGGCCCGTCAAAATTTGGTTACAGTCGGTGCAGGCAGGCAGCTCTCTCGCCCGGCCTGTCCGAATTGCCGAATCAGCGCGACGGCATCCCACTGCCGCAAGCCGACATGTCTAATCGCCGTTGATCAGCGCTTCGGCCCTGTCCGCAGGGAGAAGGTCCGGGCGGAGTCGCAACGCGTCTTGGTAAAGAGGCCGAGCCTGGTCGGGTTTTCCCACGTGGTCAAGGGCGACCGCGAGGTTAAACATTGCCAGCGGGTCATTGGGGGACATCTTCAGGGCGGACTGGAAGTCGGCGATAGCTCTCTCGAATTCCCGCGCGGCCTCTTCCGGTTTGCCCATTTTCTCGAGGATCACGCCCATGGTGTAGTGCACGCTGCCGTTGTCAGGCTCCAGAAGCTCCAGTTTCGCGAAACACTCGTGTGCGCCGCCCAATTTGCCTTGGGCGAGACGCACCAGCCCGAGGGTCTTGTAGCCAGGAGTGAAATAGGGATTCAGCCTCATTGCTTCAGCCACGTACTTTTCCGCCTCATCGAGACGCCCTTCTTCCGCCAGATAATCGCCCAGTGCGTAATTCGCCGTAGCGTTGTTCTCTGTGACCGCCAGGGCGTGGCGGAAAAGAGTCTCGCTGTTGCGCCAGTGTTCGAGTTGAAACCGCGATGCTACGGCGAGCACTAACAGGATCGTTATGGAACAAGCCGAAAGCAATTGCCCGAACGTACTATGCTTCGCAGAGGGCATGACACTGTAAGCCAACATGATGAAGAGCCCGACTGAGGGAATGTAGCTGTAACGATCCGCCATCGCTTGGGACCCAACCTGGACAATGCCAATGACAGGCACGAGCGTGCCCAAGTACCAGAGCCATCCCACAAGCAAGTGCGGATACCGCGCCGCTAACCAGAGCACGACGACGGTCACGACCACGAGGATCAGTGCCGCAATTAGGAGCTGCCATAAGGGGCGCGACGAATACGTGTGCGGATAAATGACTGCGTAGTCGGTTAGCCATATCAGCTTGACAATGTAAGCAACGTAGGATACCACAGCGTTCGCCAAGCGCACTCTCAATGGTAGGGACTCAAGATCTGATACGGCATTGGTTGTGTATTGAAAGACAAAAGTCAATATAGATGATCCCAGGGCCAAGGCAAAGAGTGGAATCTTTTCCACAATAAGCGCGAGATTCCCTCTTAGAGGTGCCTCGGCACATCCATCGAATGCGTACCGTCCCAGTGGCCAGAAGTCCAGGAGCAGGAGGGTAAAAGGCAACGTGACCAGCATGGGTTTTGCCGTCAGGCCGAGGGCATAGAGCAGTACCACAGGCCAATACCGGCGCAGACCCGGTTTACGGGCATAGCTTACGTACGCCAGAGTGCTCAGAAACCAGAAGCAGGCGCTCAAAACATCCTTGCGTTCCGCAATCCACGCAACTGACTCAACATGCATCGGATGCAGCGCAAAAAGGGCGGCAACACAAGCACCGGGCCACGGTCTGTCAGTGAGCCGGAGCAGAAGAAGAAACAGCAAAACCGTACCGGCAGCATGGAGCAGAATATTCGTCAAGTGGTGTCCCCATGGATCCAAACCGTACATCTGGACGTCGAGCATGTGGGACAAAAGAGTCAACGGGTGCCAGTTAGAGGATACCGAGGCTGTCAGGGCCCACCGCACTCCGGCGGCTGTGATGCCCTGCTGGACCTCCGCGTTGTCGGTGACGTACTGGCCGTCGTCAAACTGGTCAATGAACTGATGGCCCAGCACAGGCCAATACACGGCCAGTGTCAGCACAAAAAGCCCGGCCCCGATTAATATGCTGCGCGCTGATGGTTTCTGGAGAGCAGCAGGCAGGGTAGTCTCCTCAGGTGCACGGCCAGTCCGTTCGCGACGCGCCACGACAGTCGTCAACTCCTCTTGAGGTCAAAACCCCGCCCGGAACCCGCATGCATATCCTGTGAAGAGAGCGGATATCTCACTTGTCCTGACGTGCGGAGAAAGGCAGATTCACGGATTGACTTAAAGGTTCCATGTGCGGTATCTCTTTCCTGTCCCTGATAGCCATTGTCTTGAGCTTTGAATGCCAGGCTGTTTGCAGAAGAGCATACCCCATCCGTGGGTTCATTGCCAGCGGTCCACATGGAATAGGGAGATGCGCATAGAATACCAAGCAGCATGGGATTGAGTTAATGATGAAAAGAAGCAGCACAACAAGCAGAGTCATTCGGAGTCAGCGTTCAGGTCGAGGGAACGCGTGAGATTATACCGACTCGGAAGACGGTTAGCATTGGAATGGCGACCCCAACGGGATTTGAACCCGTGTCGCCAGCGTGAAAGGTTGCCCGGTCAAATAGGCGCCAATTGGCACATTATGGTTTCTTATTGGTTCGCATAGGCTTACGACTTCACAGACGTTTTTCTTGAAGGCCTGAATTGGTTCAAATTGGCCGGGACAGTTACAATTTGGTTACAGTCGCAGCAGCTGGACAGCCCTCTCCTTCCCCCTTTCGAAACTCCTGACCAGAGCGAAGTCATCGCAGCGCCGCACGAAAGTCACGGTGAAGGCGCATTGAACCGCGTCGTTATTGCGTCTGCTCGGCGAACCGAAAGGCGTAGAGTTTCGCTGAACGCATGGCAAAGCGCAGACGAACGGCATTCCCGGCGAGTGCGGAGACATCGGAGCGGCCTTGCCACTTTACGACATAGGCCGTATCGTTGAACAAAATGCGGTTGCACTGGTCCAACGCAAACCCGTCAATGGGTTTGCCCTCTTCGTCTTCGATCTGGACGCGCGCCTCGCCCATCGCGGCCACGTTAATATTGAGTTCCAACCGCTCTCCCTCGAACACAAGCGACGGCGTCACGAACCATCCGCCTTCGTAAGGCGCGTCGGCGGATACAAATCCGTCCAGGCGTTGGATAGCCACACCGACATATTGGCGTCCCCAATTGTCGCGGCTCTTTCGCCCTTCCTCAGGCAGCGCGCGGAATCCGCCGTGGGTGAATGGCCAGCCCGTACGGTACTGGTAAAGGTAGTTACCGACGCGAACGTGCCAGCCGGTCTGCTGGGCCGCTCCCCAGTCCGGTTCGCCCGGAAGGCCGCGTTCCACGTACGGTTTGCGGTCATACCGCATCCAGTGAATGCCGTCGCGGCTTGCGCAGAACTGGCCGTCATTCACGCCATCGTTGCCGACGGAGCTCTCATCGCTGCGGAAATGCTGATAGGTCATCGGGAACAGGAAGTAGGCGTCTGCGGCATATGGATATGCGTACGGCGAATGCGTGTAGATGTCCGAATCGGGCGGGTCGAGTTCGTCAGCGCACAACACCGTCCGGATGTTGCCGACAGGCCACGGTGCCAGGATATCGTCCATCTCGAGTCGGCCCACGGCCCGGCCCGGACGCAGGACCTTGGGCGCCACGACCGGCGGGTCGCTCTCGATGGGCGAAACGAACGGATACGGTGGCTTGCCGTCGCCGTCAATCATCACCCGGAGGTAGACGACATACTTGCCAATTGCGGCGTCCCAGAACGCCGTGTGCTGGGTGTCCGCAGCAATCTCGGCGACTCCTTGAGACGGCAATTCCCAGTGAATCCCGTCGGAGGACGTCCCCACTCGGACGTCCTTCCACTCTTTGTCTTGGTGGACGGTATAGACCAGTTTGTAGCGATGTTCGGGCTTCCCGTGTGGGTCAATGAACACGCTCGAGTTCACGATATCGTCAATGATGAGGTTGTTGTCTTTTGAGCCTTGAAACTCGATGATGCCCAAGCTCGGCTTTGTCCAAGTCAAGCCATCTTTGGACACGGCGTAGCACAAGCGCGAGCGCCCACCCGCCCATTGATCGTTGTCAAATGCCTGATACCACATCTTCACCTCGCCGTTGTCCTCAGCCACCGTGAGCCAGATGATGCGAAACGCATCCCAAGGCTTGTCGCTGACAATCACCGCCTCCGGGCGCTTGACCGGCGGATTCACGACCAGCGCGATCCCTTCCGAAGCGGCGATGAACCGGTGGTCGAGGAAGAGTTGCTTCACCGATCCAATCGAGACGGAGACATGATTCCCCGCTGCATCCGCGGATGCCGTTGTCGCCGAGATCGCGAAGACGAGACACGTCAGACCTGCCACAAACCGGCATTCCCCGGCCTTTGTCGTTCCCATTGAAGACCTCCCTGGGCAAAGTAGGGGCGGGACAACTCCGCCCGTCATCTTCTCCCGTAACTTCGCCAAAGCCGCGACGACTTCCTCTTCCGTGTGGCACTCCGCCACGTTGTGCCCAATCACGTCGAGGTATGCACGCACGTGTAGACCAATATTTCCCATACGAACTTGTCCGCGACCTGGGCGGGCTGATTCTCTGCAATAACAGGCGCATTGATGAGCTCCGCTAACGCCGGTCCTGCTGTCATAATACCCATATAAGGACCTTTACGGCCAGGAAGGATCCACGCGGAGAGAACTGCGCACGTATTGGTCGTCGAAGTGAAAGAGCGAGCAAAAG
>DAOLNV010000112.1 GCA_035416745.1 Candidatus Hydrogenedentota bacterium
AGGAAGCAACCCGTATTAGCCTTATCGCGGCATAAACGTTTGCCGCTGATTCGCCAGCCGCCTTGCGCTGCCGCTGCCGCTGTGTTTAGACTCGGAACCCAAGCGAATGTGCGCACACCTGTGAAACGTCGCCAGGAGGCCGGTTATGCCAATAGCCAAGTCGCATGCGTTGAGAGTCAGCGGGCTTGTCGTCGCCGCCGCGGTGCTGGTGGGGATACGCGTTTCGTGGGCGCAGGAATTCGCGGCCCCAGCCCCGGATACCCTCAAGCCGATGCTCAAAATCGAGTGGCGGCTCGGCCCGGACTATCCGATGGGAATTCAGGATTCCGCCGTGGGGTACGTTGCCGGCAAGGTCGTCTCGGCTGGCGGGTTCACGCGCCATCCGCTCGACGTCTGCAAACAGTATCCGGACGCTTTCGGCGGCCAGCCGTCGGGCTTCACTCGGCTCGCCTTTGCGTTCGACCCAAAGAACGAACCCGCCGGATGGCAACGGATCGCCGACATGCCGGGCCCCCCGCGCCAGGGGACCGCCGTCGCGGTCGTAGACAATGTGATGTATGTCATGGGCGGCATCAACTATGACCCGCCGTTCACCTATCAGGACACGTGCCGCTTGGAGCAGAAGGACGGACTGTGGGTCTGGGAGGAGGTCCCGGGCGCCAAGCTCCCTTGGCCGGTGTACGGCAGCAGCACCACCACGGCCGTGATCGGAAAGAATATTTACTTGCATGGCGCGGCCGACTTCTTTCAAGGACCCGGCGCCGACGGGACCGATTTCCATTCAGAAAAGGGACGCAATGGCGACCCGGTAGGACAGGCGCTGCTCGTTTTGGACACGGCCAACATCGGCGCGGGCTGGAAACGCCTTGCGGACTGTCCCGGTGTTCCCAAGTTCGACTGTGCCGTAGCTGCCGCGGGAGGCAAGATTTACCAGCTTGGTGGAATCTTCGCGCCGCTGGCCAAAATGGAGACTTCCTACTACAACGCCGTGGACAGTTGGGTGTACGACCCCGCGAACGGACAATGGACGCGGCTGCGCGACATGCCGCACGGCTCGAACCGGCGGGCGCTGGTCTTTGACGACCGCTATATCCTTCTCATCGCCGGGTACAAATATCCCAAGACCTGGAACCTGGACGGCACCGTGTCGGACGTCTATTCCGCCGAAGAAAAAGCGCGGGACTGGAAGACTTTCTTCGAGAATACGGTGTTGGTTTACGATACCAGCACCGGCACGCTGGGTACGGCGGACCCCCTGCTCGAGCAGACGTCAATCCCGAGCGCAGCGTCCGCTGGCGATACGATTTACACACTCGGCGGGGAAGGCGGGCCCAGGCTTTGGCATCCCGCGACACTCCAAATCGGCAGGATCACCGCCGAGATTTCCGAGTAAAGACGGACCCGGCACGGCGCGGTGGCCGGGCCGGATCCGCCTGCTCGTATCGTGTCGCCTACCGTTTCGGCGGCGCGGCTTCGCGCACGGCGGCGCCGTCGGTCTCGCTGAGAATCAGGAGCGCGAACCGCTCGACGTAGTCCAGCTCGTCGGTATTGAGCGAACTGTAGTCGAACCGTCCTCGCAGGTCGGTGTATCCGTCCTTGTAGAACTTGACCTCGCCGCCCTGCATCCGCGCGTAGGCCTTTACGTAAACCTTCGGCAGCGGCTGGCCGGTTTCCAGGCTCGTGACGCGAAGCTGCCCGTAGTTCTCGATGACTTGCACGGCGAGATTGCTTGCGTAATACGCCTGCGTCTTCTTCTTCCCGCCAGCGGTGATCTCGACCATGACGTTGCTGCTGCGGAACCGTTCGGGCAGGTCAAACGTCGCGGTGGTCTGGTCCGCGGGCAGTTCGCGGTCCTCGACAAAGTTCGGCCGGATCGTCGAGAAGTGGTCTGCGCCCTGCTTCACGAACGGGCTCCGCGAGAAGAGCATCTCGACATCCATCGGGTAGTAGGCCACGCGGCATGCGGCAAGATTCTGGTACGTGACGGTAATCTGCTTCGCCTCGACCTTGAATTCGAAGTCGGGCTCGGTCTGTGCAAGCTGATCCTGGAGCTGTTCGCGGCTCTTCTCGTTGATCACGGCGGTCCGGGCGGACGTGATTTCCTCCGCTTGGGCCAGGACGTTCGCGAAGAGCTTGCGCCACCGGTCTACGGGATACGCCTCGTAACTCGATGCGATGGCGGCCGCCTTGTCCGGCTCTTCGGTGTAGAAGGCCGCGCAACACGCGAAGTAGTCATACTGGAGGCGCGTGTCGAGCTCGGCCGGCTGCACCTTCGCAAGATAGGCGAGGCCGTCCTCGATCTTGTCCTGCAACAGGAGATAGTAGGTCACGGACATGAGATCGTGCTGGTCGAGCACCGGACGGCATGCAAGGACATTGAGCAGGCGCGTGTACTGGGCCGCGAGCCGCTCGTTGACGATCACGCGGCGGGGTCCCAGTTTGTGTGCGCGCGCATTGACCAGCGGACTGTACTCCATGTGCTGATAGGTCTTTCGGAGGACCGGGTCCAGGGTGAGCAGCGGGCTGTCGATGGCCGCTCCGCACTGGCTCACGAAGTCGTCGCGGAACTGGAGGTACTCGCGCACGGCGGCCGCGTTGTTGTGCTGAATGGCGTACGACCACAGGGTCGGGCTGAAGGCGCGCCGCTGGCGCAGGAGCTCGAGGGTCCTGGTGAAGACCGCCGCGTCTTTCATGCGCCACGCGATGAGGTCGAGGTCGACGGCGTGGATGTTTTCGTTCTGCAGGTATCCGTAGACGTCTTCATCGGACCCGTGCTGCGAGATGTAGGCCCACGACGTCTTGTCGACGGTGCTCGGCTCGGCGACCACGTTCATGGTAACGGGGCTGCCAAAGGCGACCAGTTCGCCGCCTTTCGCGACGTGGACCGGGAAATGCTCGAACGTGCCCTCGCCCGGAAAGTAGAAGTAATACTCGAGCGTGGCGGTGTTGTACGGTTCGAGCGCGAGGCTGTGGGTTTTCAGGTACTTCGAGCGCTCGATCGGAACGGCCCCCTCGGGAATCTGGAGAAGCACGTCGAGGCGCTGGCGCGATGACGTGGGGTTGGTCGCGACGACCTGGCAGCCGTAAACGACCTGCTTCAGGAATTCGCCGGTCACGAATTTGTCCACGCGCTCGTTATCCACCATGCGGAACCGGTCGTCGAGCCGGAAAAAGTTCTGGCTCACGAGAATCGGCGGGGCGTCCTGCCGTGGTTCGACCGGCGTAACCTCCTTGTGGAAGACCACGGCGGGGCCGGAGGCAGTCAGCACGATCTTCGCGCCGTCCTGCTCGACCTTGTGTTCCTTGGCCTCGAAAGGCAGGTCGAGCACGGCCAATGCGAACATCATCTCGGGGAAATTCCGCGAAGCGTCGGCCAGATTGCTCGAAAGGAATGGCGCGGCGGTGTCGCGCTCGGCGTAGTCGCGCCAGAACGCGCTGACTGCGATAAGATCGGCCGTCTGTTGTTCGATGGGCAATTCATAGTAGTTGTTCTCGACCCATTCGCGGGTCTTTTCCATAGCGGTGTAGAGCGCACGGTAGCGCGCGCGGCCTCCTTCGTCCTTGGCGAAATAGCCGAGGGCTTTCAGTTCAACCGCGCCCGCTTGGGCGACATCGGCTTTGCGAGCCGCCTGCTCGGCCAGCTCTTCCGCCTCGGCGGGCGGCGCGGGCGCGGGCAGTCGGTCAGCTTCGGAAGCCGGACGGCTAAGCATCACGCCGTTAACATCGAAGTCCGCGCCCGCCACGACTTTCCCTCCCAGTTCCAGACGGTCCAAGGCCATGCCGCCCAAGCCTCCAGAGGGAGAACCTCCGCCTCCCCCGGCGGCGACCTCGAGCGAACGGCCGCGCAGCGCGGTCATGAACAGGTGGTTGAAACGGTCGACGTCGGGCGGAATCAGGTTGTACCGGTCCTTGACAAAGCGGACGGTGTTGTCGCGTTCGGCCACGATGCGCTCGGCGAGCAGGATGCGCTCGGGAACATTGAGTTGTCCGTAGCGCCACGGGTCAAGCCAGGCGCCCAGGTCGTCTCCCAGCAGGTAACGGTCGACGAAGGTCTTGTCCAGCTTGTTCGCGATCAACGGTTTCACGACCGCCTCAAAGAAGGCCGGGTCTTTCCGCTGCAGGAACAGGTTCAGCTCGTGGCAGGCGAACTCGGAGTACTTCTCGCGTTTCTGTTCGTCGGTCAACTCGGGCCAGCGGGTCACGAAACCGAACTTGGTCAGTTTCGGGTCCGACAACAGGGTGTTGTACAGCGCGTAGACCTTGCCGATGGTGTCATACACCTCGAACTCGAGCGCCCCGCTGCCTTGAAGCGTGAGGGCGTCGCCTTCTTTCAGCACGGTGATGCGTTTCTGCTCGGTGGCGTGGGTTTTAGGGTCGATGCCCTCGGCAAGCCGCAAGTCGCGGAAGGGCGTAGCATCGTCGGAAAGGGCAGCCTGCCGGTACACCGTGTTGCGCGGGTCGGCGACAAACACGTGGATGTGATGGCGGCCGCCCAGCTCCTTGCGGGGGACGGTCACGACGCCGTTCGCGTCCGGCTGCAGGTTGAGGAAGACGGCTGGATCGCCGCCCAGGAAATCAAGGTTGGCGTAGTCGACGTCGCCCACCGGGCCGCCGGGCCCTTCCGCCGCGCCGGGGGCCTCCTCGGCCAATAGTTGCGGCATGGACGCAGCGGGCGGAGCTTCGCCTGCAGCGGCCTCCTGGCTCCCGGTCTCCGTCTCCGTGAGCGCCCACGGGTTGAGGAGTAGGCCCGGCCGGTCAAGCATGTTGCCGGGGTACTTGTCAGCGTATTTTCGGTCGAGGATGTACTGGTACTCGTCACCAATGGCGCGCTCGGACGTATAGACCGACAGGATGGGCGGCACGTAGCTCGCGCCAGGATGTTCGCTCGGAATGCTCAACCGCGCAAACTCCGAAAACACCGGCACGAACCGCGTCGCCAGAACGTGAACCCGTGTCACAGGGGACGCATTCGCCACGGAGACCCGGATCGAATCGTCCGCCGGTTCGATGCCCGTCACCTGGACCGGCGCGGTGTTGATCTGTTGCAGGCGGCGGAACGCTCCCATTGCGTAGCCCAGACTCTTCTCGCCTTTCGTGACGCGTACGGAGACCTGGTGCGGGATCTTCTTGAGTGTCAGCTCGTAGTCGCCCGGTTCAAGCCCGGCGATGGCGATAAACCCGTTTTCGATGCTCAGCGCAGTGAAGCGGTCGGCCTGGTAGCCCCCGCGCAATTCGAGCAGGGCCAGCTCGGTCCGTACGGGCGCGGGCGCATCGCCAACGTAAGGCAAATACAAGGTTTCGCCCGCCGCGCCCTGGATGATCGAGGGATAGGCCGCGGCATCGGAGGCAAGCTTCCATGTGCGCGTTGCCCCATCCGGCGAGGCCACCTGGAGCCAGTCGATATCCTCGAGTCTGCCCAGCCCGGCGCGCCCGGCATCGTCTGTCTGGAGCGAGACACTCGCCGTATCCCTGAAATCGCGATGTTTCAGCTCGAGGTTGAGCGGCCGGCCGTTCTTCACTTCGCCGGTCTTCCCGAAAAGTTCCAGGAAGTATTCGCCGGCGGTCTTGGTCAGGAAGACGCATTCGGTGTTGTACGTCGTATCGATCTGGTTGATGTTCACGACCTGGCTGGCGGCAAGATCGACGCGCTCGGGATTCGTCATGGGCTTGATCTTGGCGGTCAGGGTGAAGGCTAGCTGCGAAAGACCCTCGGGCACGCGGAATTCGTGGACCGACAGGCGGTCTTCGAACAGCTCGAAGCCGGGCGCCTCGCGGGTCGAAGCGATGCCTTCGTTGCTCGTCGAGGTGACGATGAGCTTCGGCTCTTCAAGAACGGACAGCGTCACCGGCGTGCCGTTCAAGTAGAGCGCGGGACGCACGCCCACCTCGGTCACGCCGCCCTGGCGCAGCGATTCACGGTCGATTATAAACCCCGCCGAAAGCGAATAGACTTCGCCCTGGTGGTTGAAACGGGCGAGGTCCGAAAACGCGCCGTCCGACAACACGATCAGTTGCTCGCCCGGCTCGGTGCTGAATGGCAGCGTGACCCGGTCCTCTTCGTCCGCCTTGTATTCGTGGCCCGCCATCCAGATGGCGGCGTTCTTCACTTCGGCGCCGTTCTCGTCGAGCACGGTAAAGACCTGGCCGGCGGTGCCGGTGCGCACGAGGTGGGTCAATCCGCCCTTGCGGATGATCGCGCGGCTGCTCTTGCCGTTGCCGATGATCTCGATCACATAGACGCCGCGGTGGTCGATGCCGGGGAACTCGAACGTGCGCTCGACCTTGCGATAGGGCGGCTCGTCGCACGTATACACCTGTTCTTCGTTGGCGACAAGCCCGTCGAGGTCGATGTCGGTGTTGACCTCGCGCTCGTACTGGCGGTAATAGGCGCCGGTGTTCACTTCGAAAACCTTCACGATCAGTGTGCCCACGTTCTTGGTCCACACCGTCACCTTGGCCGGGTCGCCCACGCCGTAGCGTTCCCTGTTGGCGGGGTCGAACTCGATTCCCACGCGCTCTTTGAGCTGTTGGAAGTCGCCGGGCGTCAGCCAAGCCGCCCATTTTTCAAGATCGCCAATACCGTGCAGGATCTTGGTCTCGGCAAACACCCGCTTCAGGTAGTCCTCATCGAGGAATTCGATATACGGCTTGTGAGACTCCTCCGTAACGAAGAAGTGCTCGAGATAGTCGCGCACGAGCCCCTGGTCATCCGTGATGGGGGGCAATCCACAGTAGGACTGGCCGAAATCGGCCACGAAATTCCGGTTTTCGGGCTTTTTCATGAAGTCGCGGCTGATATAAGCCACGTTGCGGGGGAGTTGGATATAGGCCATGAAACGGTTCTTGTCGCGCGCGCCCTGAGTGCGGTCAAAGATGAGACGCTGGTATAACACACACGCTTTCAATGAGTTATGAACGGGGCTGAGCCGGGACGTGAAGGCTTCCAGCCGGTCGAGATAGGCCTGTTTGGCCACGGGGTCGACCCGCCAGTTCTCGTCGGCGCTCGGCGCGAGTTTCGAGATATACACGTTGACAAACTCGCCGTTGTTGAGGAGGTCGGGCTCAAGGCGGAGCAGTTCGTCGAGCTGGGACAGGAGCAGATTCCGGTGAATTGGCAGCGACCCGAATCCTCCGCTTCCTTCGGCCTGGAGCTCGGCGAGGACCAGCCGCGGCAGCGGTTCGAAGTCGGGCCGCGTCAGCCGGCTGAGCCATTCGCGAAGGGCTTGGCTGCCGAGGTCCTGTTCGACCAGCCACTCGAGGGCGGAGTCCTCGAACCCCTCCAGACGGCCGTCGTATAGGCTGAGTGCCCGCTTTGTAAGCGTGGCCCGGGAGATGGCAGTGGGGTCAAGCGCTGTGGGCAAGTTGGATTTCGCGCCCGCCACTTCACGTTGATGGTTGAAGTGCAGGCCGAGCTTCTGGCGCAAATACTCCAGAGTGACCTCGGGGAGTTCGCCGTAGCGCAGGAGGGCCTGGCGATTGCGCATCTCATTGAGCCCCGGGGAGTTCTCGTCCATCTGGTGCCAGGCGAGAAGCACCTTGTCGGCCTCGTCCAGCTTGCCCGTGTTCTGATAGTGCAGGCAGTGGTAGAAATAATATTCCTGGGTGCCCGGCACAAGTTCTTTGAGTACCTCCTCGCGGTTTTCGCCCAGCGCGAACCGCTCCAGAAAGTCGAGGTCCTGTGCCGCCGCTCCCAGCATCATGAGCATGCCCGCGCACAACAGCACCATGTGTTTCGTGAACCGACTCGCTGATGTCTTCATCTTCTTGCCTCCCACGATCGGCCCGCATCAAGTGACAGCGGTTTTCCAATGCGAATCTGCGCGACATATCGGCAGGTGTTCATGCAAACGGAAACCCGTACCGGGCTTCCCGTCTGTTTTGACCCCGTTTCGGGGCGAGAGTTCGAAGTCCGGAAAGGTTCGCGCCCGCCTCCAGCAGGATACATGACGTCGGAGGTTCTCCATAGGGTCCGGACCCTGACTCCCTCGGAATCGCTCTCACAGACTGTAGTCCCCTTTGCGGAGCCAGAGCAAGATCTTCAGAGAGTCTTGTGTTTTCATGCGGCAGCTTGCGCAAGTACCAGGATGGCTGTTACCTATGGTTGAGTGAATGCCATGCGTTCTTCACCATCGCCACTTTGACAGCCGCAATGCTGTTCTGCATACTTGGGGGAGAATACCCAGGCGGACAGGGAGCGTGGACCAGCGTTTCGGGCGGAGTTCATAGGGAGTCGGGGCATGGGGTGGTATTTTCGCAGGGGCACTCAGGCCTTCGGGCCGGTCGGCGACGAAGAGCTGCGGATGCTTGTCCGCCGCGGCACGATAGACAAGCGCACTCTGTTACAAGCGGAAGGCGGCTCCGAGTGGCGTCCCGCCGAGACGCTGGTGCCCACTGTGTTCGAAACACCCCCGCCGGCGGACGGTGCGTCCGCGCCCGTAAGATACGAAGAGGTATTCCCGGGCAGTCGCGAGAGCGCGGAATCGGTAAGCTTCTCGAGCGGGGGGTTCAGCGAGCTCGATGCGTTTGTGGATGAAATAAGCGGGCGCTCCGACGTGGATTTCTCGAGCGACGCTGGCGCTATCCAGCGGCAGCAGGCCACGACCCCGCCTCCCCCGCGGACGCCAGTCCGGCCCCAACCCCAGGAACCCGTCCAGAAGGAAGACTCCAAGGCCGTGTGTTTTGGATGCGGCCGGCTCTTGAGAAGGACACAGCTCTCGGCGTATCACGGCGCGCTCATCTGCGGCGAGTGCCTCCAGCGCCAGGAAGAGCGCGCAAAGGTACAGCCGGAACCGCCACCCGAGCCCGGGTTTTTCGAAGCGCATCTGGCGGAGTGGCTCTGCGAGGGCGCGGTCACCATTATCGGCTTGGCGCTGTTCCTGGGGTTCATGAAGGGAAAGGGGGTCTGGATGCTGGCTGCGGCGCCAATGGCCCCGGCCGCAGGCGTGCTCGCCGCATGCATCTGTGGCGGCCTCGACTACGACTTTGGCCGGCGCATGGTCGTGGTCACCGTCTTTCTCTGGCTTGGCGCTCTGTTCTTGTATCTTCCCGCCAGTGTTACGGCGCTTGTGATGCTCCTGGCCGGGCGCGGGGCGTTTATCTGGGCGCTCGGATTTCATGATATCAAGAAGAAAGGGTTGTTCCTGGGATTGGCGCTATTCCTCACGGTGAGTGTGCTGGCCGGCGTGTTGCTGGTGCGCAAAGTGCCCACATCCTCGCTGGTTCTGGTTCTGGCCCTCGCCGCAGCCGATGTCGCCGCGGGCGCGATGTCGTGGGGTGCCTGGCAGGCTGGCGCGTCCCTCGCCGTTGCCGGGTTTGGAAGCTTGTTGTACGTGTGGGACGCCGCCGCCATCTACTATATCCAGCGTCCCCAGGGAATTGTCGCGCCCGCATTCCTGACGGTCGGGCTGGTTGCCTTGAGTGTGCTCGCGGTGTTGGGTATCGACAAAGAGACCGGCCGCCCGAAGCAGGAGGGGCGCGGGCCGCTTCGGCGCGAGCCGCTGCCCCTCACGGCAACCGACGCCGTGATCGCTGCGTTGGCCGGCATCGCCGTGGCGGCATTCGCTTTACTGGTGCTGCGAAAGGGACCGGGCGAGCCGCTGTTCTACGTGCATTGCGTGCTGCTGGCTGCCCTGGTTCTGATCGGAACCGAGGGACGTCTGCCCCACCCCAATCACGTGAAATGGCTCATGCTGGCCTGGGGGCTGGCCATTCTGGTGGCGCGCATCGTCCCATTCGAGAAAGCGCCGCTATACGCCCACACGCTCGTCAAACTCTCAAAGACCTATCCCGTGTTGAATGTGGGGCAGCTGGTGCAACTCGCGGGCGGTGTGGCCCTGGCCTGTTTCGTTGGCTTCCATATGGAAAGGGCCCTGCGCGATTCCGTACGCCCATGGCACAAGTATTTAATGGTATTCCTGGTGGCATTGGGTATTTTCGCGCTGCGGGAAGTCGTGGAAATGCCTCTGGCGGCATCGTACCCGAAATTGGTGTCGCACACCGCCTATGCCGCGGTGTTTGACCTTGTCTTTGCGGGCGCGGGCCTGATTCTCGGGATCATAGCGATACGGTTTCAGGAAAGAGAATAACCGGCAGCCGGGGACCCGTGCCGGTCACTCCGCTGCGTGCCCCATGGCCCGCCGGATAGCCGCTATCAATTCCGCCAGGGGCGTTGGTTTCAGCAAGCGTTCCGTGATGACGCCTTCGAGCGCTTTAGGGTGAGAATCCGGTCTCCCGAGCCCCGTAGACAACAGGATGGGGATATCCGGCCGAAGCTGACGCATTCTCTTTGCCAGTTCGACGCCCGACATGCCCGGCATGATATGGTCGGTGACCACGATATCGAACGCACCCGGATTTGCCTCGAAATTCTTGAGCGCATCGGAACTCCGCACGAATGAGGTCACCCGGTAGCCGCGCTGGGAAAGCAAGGCCTGATACATCTCCACGAAATCCACGTCGTCGTCCACAACGAGCACCCGTTCCGTGCCCGCCAGGGCGTCGGGTGAAACCGGCCGGTCATGCGCTTCCTCCTCTTCGCACACAGGGAAGAAGATGTTGAAGATGCTGCCTTTCCCCGGAGCCGATTCGACCTGAATCGCGCCGCCGCTGCCGGTGACGATTCCGTGAACCGTTGCCAGACCCAGGCCCGTCCCCTCGTCGGGTTCTTTGGTGGTGAAGAAGGGATCGAAGATGCGCTGCATGGTCGCGCGGTCCATGCCGATGCCGGTGTCGCTCACGGCCAGCTGCGCGTACAGCCCCGGGTGAATCTCGCCAACATCGGCGTACGAATGGCTGTCCACGGTGACCTCTTTGAGGCTCACGCCAAGCACGCCGCCGTGCTCGCCCATGGCATGAAACGCATTGGTGCAGAGGTTCATCACGACTTGGTGCACCTGGGCGGGATCGGAGAGAACCCGCACCCCCGTGCGTTCAATATCGGCCTGAATCTCGATGTTCTTGGGCAGCGCGGTGCGGAGAAGTTCAATGGCTTCTTTGACGATAAGCCCGATGACCAGCGGTCTTTTCTCCTGTTCGGCCTGGCGGCAGAAAACCAGAATCTGTTTGACAATGCCGGCGGCGCGCTGGCCGGTCTTGTGGATGCTTTGGAATTGCTGCGCCGCAGGATGGTCTTTCGGCAGGGCATGCAACCCGAGTTCACACCGGCCCAGAATGAGGGCCAGCGAATTGTTGAAGTCGTGCGCGATGCCGCCAGCCAGGGTGCCCATCGCCTCCATGCGCTGAGCGCTGCGGAGGGCGCGTTCAAGGGTGACCTGCGCCGTAACGTCGCGTTTCAGAATGACGAAGTTGGTCAACCTGCGCTTGTCATCAAACACGGGCGATACCGTCGTGTCTTCTTCGTAAAACGTGCCGTCTTTCTTCTGGTTCTGAAACCGGCCGTTCCAGATCTCGCCCCGGTTGATCGCGGCCCAGATCTGCTCGTAGGCGTCTCGGTGCGTCTCGCCGCCATACAGGACCTTGGGGCTTCGCCCCAGGACTTCAGCCCGCGTATACCCGGTGAGCTCTTCGAACGCTGAATTCACGTACTCGACCTGGCCTTGGGCGCCCGTTACGACAATGGCCTCGACGGCCTGGTCGATCGCGGTGGCAAGCAGCATGCGGTCGCGCTCCGCATGCACGCGATTGGTGATGTCGGTGAAAAAGCACAGCGCCGCCGGGCGGCTCTGCCAGTCGATCCGCGTGGCTTTGACCTCTACCCAGAGGGTCTCGGCCTCCTTGGTCGAGATGCGCATAACATAGGTCACGGGGGCCTCGGGACTGGCCGTCAGCACGCTCTGAAAACCGTCTATGACCGCCGCATCTTCCTTGTGAAGCAGGCGGGCCACGGGCATCTGCTGCAGTTGGGCATCCGAATAGCCCGTCACCTTTTTCACCATGGGATTGTGAAACTTCACCAAGCCGTCCTGAATCACCACTATGCCTTCGGCGGCTTGGGCGACGATAAGACGGCCCCGGCGCTCGCGCTTTTCGAGGTGATGGAGTCTCCTGAAGTCCTCGGTTACGTCGCGCACGCAGAGCATGTGCGCCTGTTGACCGTTCCATTGTATCGGCCGAAGCCGGTAGTCCAGGAACAGGTCCGGCTGCTCGAGCGAGACCATCGCCTGATTGCCGGATTCCCGGACTTCGTTAGGTACCTCGAAGGCGCTGCCAACGGGGAGCTCCTCCTTGCCCTGGCCGAGCAGCTTGCCAGCCGCCGCATTTGAGAAGAGCACGGTTCCCTGTTCGTCGAGGATGACAAGGCCGTCCGGGTACTCCTGTACCAGAGCCTCGAATTGTGAGGCCCCGAGGACCGGCGGCTCACTTACGAGATCTTTCAGTTTGCGAGGCACGTCCGCTTCTCCCTCTTGTCGAAACGCAAAAATCGCCTTGCCGCACCCCCAGCCCGAGCCGGGCCAACCGGCAAACGCGCCATCTGTTCACCTTTCCGTTGCCCACAATCACTATGAATCCTCGAAGCGGACGAAGAAGGGCTGGACGGTGAACACGCCCTCTCCAAAGAACTGTCATTAGTATATCAGTGTCACTTGTGTTTGGCTAGTGCGGAAAAGTGTCAGAATTCCCTGAATTCGAATCTTTCTCTGGGCCTTCTGACGTACAGCCTCGCGTTCCCCGCGGAAATGCCGCTCGTTCCCGGCCTGTTCCCCACCAAAGTAAGACCCGGGGCCAATCGTTGCATCGGCACGGCGTTCCGAATAAGGTAGTAGCGCAGGACAAGCCGGACGGCGAGGACGTGCCGAGTTTTCAGGAGCGAGAGTTCATGCGGTATCGGAAGTTGTTGCGAATATCCGTGGGTGTCATAGTCCTGTTCAAGGCGATTTCAGCGGCGGCTCAGTTCGGGCCGTTGGCCGGTCCCGGCGGTCCGCCCGAGCTCGGCATAGCCGCCTATCAGCAGACTTCCGGCGCCGTCCCGGGCGAACAGGCCCGCATCGCCGTCGTCATCGAGGTCCCAGACGGCTGGCACATCAACGCCCATCAGCCTCTCGACGAGTACCTCATTCCCACGGAAGTGTCGCTTGAGCCCCCGGAGGGGGTTACCCTCGAGGGCCTGGTCTATCCCGAGGCCGTCCTGGCTTCGTTCAGCTTCTCTCAGGAGAAGCTGGCCGTCTACGAACACACGGTAACCGTCGGAATCGCAATGTCCGTCGCAGGGAACACAGCCCCCGGCGAGTACGAACTTCCGGGCAGCCTGCGGTACCAGGCCTGCAACGACACCGTCTGCGCTCCGCCCAAGACCGTTCCTTTCGCGGCGAAACTGATGGTCGTGGCCCCGGGAACCGCAGTGTCGGAACAACACGCAGACATTTTCGAGCGCATCGATTTCGGGAAAGCAGGCGCGGCCCCAACCGCGCAACCGCCCGAGAATACACTGCCCCAACCCCCGGCAGAGGGCGAAGAAACCGGCGATTGGCGCTCGCTCGCTGATGACTTCACGGTTACCGGGCGCAACTCCGGATATATAAGCAGCGACGCCTTCATCGAGTGGGTCGAAGGCGTCGAATCGGGCGTTGTCAGCACCGACCTGAACGCATTCGCGGGCAAGAGCGTCCTGGCGATTATCCTCCTCACCCTGCTGGGAGGATTGGCCCTTAACCTGACTCCCTGCGTGCTGCCTCTGATCCCCATCAACCTCGCCATCATCGGCGCGGGCGCCCAGGCCGGGTCGCGGAGACGCGGCTTCGCTCTGGGCGGCGTCTACGGCCTCGCTATCGCGCTGGTGTACGGCATCCTGGGCCTCGTGGCCGTGCTGACGGGGTCCTCGTTCGGGAGCATCAACGCGTCGCCGTGGTTCAACCTCGCCGTCGCGGTTGTGTTCATCGTCCTGGCCCTGGCCATGTTCGACATCATCACCATCGATTTCACGCGATTCCAGAACAAAGTCGCCATCGACAAATCGCGCAAGGGCACGTTCTACCTCGCCTTCGGAATGGGCGCGGTCGCGGCAATGCTCGCGGGAGCCTGTGTCGCGCCGGTGGTCATCTTTGTGATCCTCCTGGCGCGTGAGCTGTATCAAGTGAACCCGATCGCCCTCGCCCTGCCGTTTCTGTTAGGCGTCGGGATGGCCCTTCCGTGGCCGTTCCTGGGCGCGGGACTGTCGTTCCTGCCCAAACCGGGCGCGTGGATGATCAAGATCAAGTACGCGTTTGGCGTGTTCATTCTGGCCTTCGCGGCATATTACGCCTACCTCAGTTACGAACTCTTCAGCGAACGGTACGGCGTCGACCAAGCCGAGGTCGCCTCAAGCGCCCAGGGTCTCGATGAAGAGGGGTGGACCCCGTCCCTCGCTGAAGGGCTCGCGCGCGCCAAAGACGAGAACAAACCCGTGCTCATTGATTTCTGGGCTACGTGGTGCAAAAACTGCCTCACCATGAACCAGACCACCTTCAAGGAGCCACGAGTGCAGGATGCCCTTGCAGACTACGTCAAGGTAAAGTACCAGGCCCAGCAACCCGACGCATCCCCCGCCCGCGACGTCATGGAACAATTCGGCGTGAGCGGACTGGGATTGCCCGTGTATGTCATCCTCGAGCCCAACAAGCCATAGAGCGGCACGCGCACGGAGAAACGAGCCAAAGAGACGAGGGGCCGTGGTCTGGCAACGGAGGGTGGCTTGTCTGACCCGCCAGCGTCCTTCCCCCAGTTGTAGGACCGGCGCCGCCGCTCCTGCTTGTGTGGAACCGGCGCCCTCGCCGGTCAGGAGTTCGCGGACGATGTGGACACGGCAGGTATCCCCGCCTACCCGTGTTGAGACC
>DAOLNV010000113.1 GCA_035416745.1 Candidatus Hydrogenedentota bacterium
CAACTCTCCCCTAACCCAAGCCCACCAATTCTCCCAAATGCGCTGAAACTCAACACGCCGCAAACAAGGTGGCTCAATACAACAGAGCATCTCTTTGTGCAGACAAGAGTCCGGCATTGTCTGAACCTTTTCCCATAAAGTTGTCTGGGCGGTTAGGATCGTCAACCATTGCGGGCAGTTGCCTAACGTCTGGGTGGCAACCACAAAACCGCCGGACTCGGTTGCAGTTACCGCAGATGCAGATACACTCGCGCCAAATTCGACCACATCCATCTCGGCTAGGATCGCGAATATAGGTGTCATCCAAGTCTCCCCTGTAGTGGCCGAATTCATGGGCCAAGGTGTGCACAACGGACGCGTGGTCTGTGCCCATCCATATGTGTCGGCCCTCTATGTGCTGACCTTTTTCATCGAAGCCTGGCTGGCTTGCTCGACCATTGGCATCGTATATGGATTCGACCATGATGATGTCTATCTGTCTGACATCAATCTCGTCATTGGGTCCCCACACAGGATCTTCCCATTCATTCTTAATGTTTGTCCATTCATCGAGATTATCGATAATCTTGTACTTATCGCCAGGGGGCGCGGGGGGGCCGACCTCAACGTGGGTGTCCTTGAATTCATATAATTCTCCCAATACTAGCGCAATGGGCAATCCCCTGCACATAGACATAATGGTTCTCCGGCAGATCGAAGAAATCCATGTCGTGGACACGCATGGCATCCAACTCCGCCGAGGACTCGTACGCCGTGTTATATCGGTCGTTGTAGATCTCGTACACCTCCCGCTCCGCCCCCAGATCGGGGGTCTGGGAAATACGGGAAGCGTGGATTTCAATTGAGCCAATCCCGAAGAACACGAACAAAATCGAGCACGTGCAAACAACCCTCTTCATCTCTCATTGCCTCTCTGAGCCCGCTTTGTCATGCAACTGTATTTGATTGAAACCTGCCCTTCTATCGGTCTATATGCGCGCCTAGCAGCGTCAGAAAGTACATAGTACCGAGACAGAAGAACACAGAGCATATGTAGCAAGACACACGCACCCACTGGTCCAGACGCCCATACTGCTGAAGATCTGATTTCCGGAAAAGCCAATATGCGCTGTAGAAAGCAAATGTTAGGAAAAACTCCACATAGATAAGAATATCTCGCCAAGCATCACGAGGAATTCCAAGCAAGACATAACCAAGACTTATATAGACTGCAAATATCGCTGTGAGCATGAAAACCCTTGCGGCCCTTCGCCAGACGGTGTTGCGACGCACAATCAAATCAGGCATTTAGCGTATACCATCGATTACTGGGGCAAGGCCGTCCTCTTGTAGTTGCAGATCAGCCTTGACAACGGCAACCCAGAATGCGAATTGGGCTCCTTTTTCCCCTTGTACGAATCGGGATGGAGGATACATCGGTTCCAGGTACCCTAGAATCTCTTGTGCCTGAGCTTTAGGCAATGCAGCCAAATGCATTATTGCGCTTTTTTGGACTCCCTGTTTCTTCTGGCTTTGAAGCCGCGCTTGGTATGGGGCTTCTCGGCTGTCGTGCCATAGGGGGAGTATAGCTCAGGTGCGCGCAGGGCGCAACAGGGGGGAATGGGCAATTCAGGGGCGGCGCAAGGTAAGGCGCAGCCGGAGACGATGCAACGAGACCGGCCGGCCGGGCCTCGAAAAACCTGGGCGCAGCAAAGCATGAGCCTTTCGGCTCGCCCGTAGACGGTGAAAATGGAAAAGCCCGCAGCTCCCTTGACCACCCCAGGGGCCCCTGCTACGCTGGAGCCGCGCGGCGGGCTGAAGCCCGCCAGGGACATACTGTACTACGACACCTTAATTCGCCATGGGGACTGTCGAAAGACGGGGGCAAGCTCATTGACTTGCTGTAAATACGGACCCAGGTAGCCTTAATGTACTGAGAGACCTGCGCATAGTCTGATGAATTCGCTCGTGTCCTCTCCGGGAAGCGCTCAACGACGACGTCTCAACAAGGGGAAAAGAGCAACAAACAAGGACAGAACTCGACCAATCCAACGAACAAGACCTCCACTGACAGTCATTTGCACCCCAATAAGGACAAGTTCTCGAGGAGTACACCATGTGATACAATCCTCCGCTATGAAGGTCGATAACGCACACCATCCACTCATTGTCGTTGAGAACCTCACCAAGGATTATGTGATGGGCGAGGCGACAGTGCATGCGCTGCGGGGTGTTTCGTTCGGGATTGAACGTGGCGCTTTCATAGCGATCATGGGTCCGTCGGGCTCGGGCAAGACGACGCTCCTCGATATCTTGGGCTGCCTATCGAGGCCGACGTCGGGCACGTATTGGCTTGAGGCGGAGCGGGTCTCGGACCTCGGGGAGAACCGGCTGGCCGAGTTGCGCAACCACTACATTGGGTTCGTCTTTCAGAACTTCAACCTCTTGCCGCGGACCACGGCCTTGGCCAACGTGGGATTGCCCCTGTTGTACACCGGAACCCCGAAAAAGGAGCGGTTGAGGCGCGCGCGGTGTGCGCTGGAAGCAGTCGGACTGGGAGATCGAGTGGACCACCGGCCGAACGAACTATCCGGAGGCCAGCGGCAGCGGGTAGCGGTTGCGCGGGCCCTCGTCAACGATCCCTCGATCCTGTTTGCGGATGAGCCCACAGGCAACCTGGACTCGACCAGCGGCGAGAGCATCCTCGCCCTGTTCAGGGAACTTCACGCGCAAGGAAACACGATCGTCATCGTGACCCACGAACGCGAGATTGCCGAACATGCCCAGCGGATTATCAGCTTCCGAGATGGGCAACTGGTGAAAGACGAATGGCGAAACAAGACAAACGACACGTGGGAATTCGAGCATTCGGTTGGCTGATCCTGCTCGTCGCGGTAGTCGCCCCGCTTGTGTATCTGTCAATACGCGAGAGCGTGGTAGAGGTGACGGCTGCGCCGGTGACGCGCGGCCGGGTTGAACAGACGGTCACGGCCATCGCCTCGGGGACGGTCATGTCGAAATTGGATTCCCTGGTGGCGTCGGGCTTCATGGGAACCGTCGTGGGAATCCCGTTCGAGGAGGGCGACCGGGTTGAGAAAGACGATGTCCTGGTGGAGTTGAACCATGTGGACCTCGACGCGCAGGTCGCTCTTGCCGAGGCCAATCTGCGGGTGGGCCGCTCGATGCTCGAGCGGGCGCGCCTCGCCGCGCGTATCTACAAAGAGATCGCGGAAACGCGCGTGAGCCAGACCGGCGCCCAGCTCAAACAGGCCGAAAGCGACTTCGGGCGGGTCAAGGCTCTGGCAGACAGGGGTGCCCTCTCGACGAGCGACTTTGACAAGGCCGCGTTAGCCCTCCGTGTAGCCGAGGACAGCGCGACGGCGGCGTTAGCGAGCCAGCGCGAAAACCTCGTGCGCGACGAGGAGATCCGTTCGGCAGAGGCGAGTATCGAGCAGCTCGAAGCGGCCGTGGCCGCGGCCAAGGCAACCCGTGAGAAGGCCTTTGTGCGCGCGCCGTTTGACGGCGTCGTGGCGCGCGTCATTGCCGACCTGGGCGCCTCCGTCACCGTGGGGATGCCGCTTGTGCAACTTGTGCGGGACGAGGAACTTTACATTGAAGCGCCGTTTGACGAGGCCAACATGGCCGACATCAAGCTTGGGCAAAAGGTGCGGATCACGCTCGACGCCTACCGCGGTGAAGAGTTTACCGGCCGGGTCAGTTTTATCTGGCCTGTGGTGCAGACACTGACGCAAGAATTGACGCGGACCCTCAACATCAAAGTTGTGGTCGAGGAGGACCACGAACGCCTCCTGCCGGGCATGTCCGCCGACCTGGTCATCATCGTGGACGAGAAAGAGGGGGTGCTCTTCGCACCGTCCGAGGCCCTGATGCGGCAACAGTACGCTTACGTGATCGAGAACGGACGCGCTGTCCGGCGCGAAGTGACGACGGGAATCGGCAATTGGGAGACCGTCGAGATCCGCGACGGACTTAAAGAAGGTGATGTGATCATCACCTCGCTTTCGATCAAAGAACTCAAAGACGGCGTCAAGGTGGCGGTTGTGGATGAACTCGAGGACCAATGAGCCTGTTCGAACATCTAGGTGTTGCGCTCTCGTCCTTGGCGCAGAATAAGGTCCGGTCGGCGTTAACCATGCTGGGCGTGATCATCGGTGTGCTATCTGTAATCCTGTTGATCGCGCTTGGCGAGGGAGCTCAGGCCTACGTCGAGCGCGAGTTCGCGGGGATGGGCAGCAACATCCTCATCATCACTCCCGGCAAGCAGGAAACCTCGGGCATGATGCCCCTGGTGGCAGGGAGTTTCCGCAAGCTAACCTATAACAACGCAAAGGAGATCGAACGCAAGGCCGCCGGCGTCATGGGCGTGTCTCCGCTGGTGATCGGGGCGGGAGCCGTGAAATGGGGAGATCGCCAGCGTAATACCATTGTCATTGGCGCCGTGTCCAATTTTGAGGAGGTCCGCGATATCCATGCACAGATCGGGAGGTTCATTTCAGAGCAGGACGTGGACCGGGGCAACAAGGTGTGCATTCTCGGGACGACCGTGAAGCGGGAACTGTTCGGAAACCAGAACGCGTTGTACGAGAAAGTGGCGATCAATCGCATGAAACACATGGTCGTCGGCATTCTCGAGAAGAAGGGCGTCATGCTCGGGATCGATGTCGACGACCTGGTGCTTGTGCCTCTTACAAGTGGCCAGCAGATGTTCTATGGCGGCGAGGACGAGTTATTTGAGATCATCGTCAAGGCCCAAAGTGCTGAAGACATCGACACCGCGACCGAATCCATCCGCACCATCCTCACGGCGGCCCACGACTATACGGAGGATTTCACCATCACGGACCAGACGTCGATGCTCGACACCTTCGGTGAGATATTCCTGGCGTTGCGCATCATGCTTGCGGGCATCGCGTCCATTTCATTGCTGGTGGGCGGCATCGGCATCATGAATATCATGCTCGTATCGGTGCGCGAGCGGACCCGCGAGGTGGGCATCCGCAAGGCCGTAGGCGCGAAACGGCGTGACATCGCGATGCAGTTCGCCATCGAAGCGGTCACCCTCAGCTCCATCGGCGGATGGATCGGCATCGCGCTCGGGTTCGTCGGCACCTTCATCATGCGGCAGTTCTTGCCCACGTTTCCGGTGTATTGCTCGGCCTGGTCCATCATCATGGCCTTCACCTTCAGCATGACCGTCGGCGTCTTCTTCGGGGCCTACCCGGCCGTAAAGGCCTCGAGCGTCGATCCAGTCGAAGCCCTGCGCTACGAATAGCCTCCCGGCCGCGTGCAAGGTCGTCCATTTCAACCGCATGCGTTCAATCATGTCCGCTCCGATGTTGCGTTCACCAATTACTCTCTGCGAAGCGCAAAGGGTAATTGATGGCGACAAGGAATAAGGAACTCGAGAGACCACGCAATTGCCGTAAGTCCTTGTCCCTCGATAAGAACAAATCCTCGTCGACCACAGACAGCAGCAAGAGGCAAAGAACGAGATGGGTCTTTGTACGACTCGCAACTCGCAGGAATTGGGCTACGGGTTTCGAACCGGAGCACTGTGTGTTCGGCTTCCGGTGTGCGAACGGGACACAGCGCGGAGCATGAGGAACGATACTGCGCGGATATGAACCCTTGACATTTGCCATGTGTGACAAGCACTGGTGTGCCCATGGAACGTCGAGGTTGGGTGTGCTCGCCCCCGTGCTAGAATGTCCTCAGAACGAGGGGACACCGGAAAGAGGAATAGAACAATGGGCCTGCTTCTGATTGCGTCGATGATGTGGGCATCCTTTGCCGCGGAAGACCTGACGGGGGTCGTGGCGCATTATCCGTTTGACGAAGGTTCGGGCGCCGTTCTGCATGACCGGAGCGGCAACGGCTATGATGGTGTGATTGTGGGCGCGCAGTGGGCTTCCGCTGAGGAAGGGGGCGGGCTCCGGTTCTGCAACGGTCCCGAAAGCGGGGATGTGGACTTCGGCGACAATCGCAACCTCAAGATCGCGGGCGACTCGACGATTCTGGCCTGGGTCCGTTTAGACGCTTCGCCGTATCCCGATGATGCCACGAACTGGACGATCATCGATTGCGAGCGTTACCGCGCGGAAGGATTCGTGCTGCGGGTCGACGGAGGGACTTCGCGGGTCATGTACCGCGCGAGCCAAAAAGGCGCGGAGCAGTACGCCTTCGGCGCCACCGTCTTATCCAACCAGACGGTGCACTTCATCGGGGTCGTCCGCCAGGACGACGCCGTCACCGTGTACGTCAACGGCCTTCCGGACGCGTCGTTCGCGGTCCATTCCAACGAGTTCGGCGAGGCGCCGTTCCGTATCAGCGCCGAGGGCCAACCTTTTCGCGGAACCGTTTTCGAAGTTACGCTGCTGAACAGGCCGGTCAGCCCGGACGAGATCGCAGCGCGGTATTGGCGCGGAGCGGAACGGTACCGGAAGGAAGGCGCGCGGCCCGGGCAGTTGTCCCTTAGACCCTTTGTTTACTATGACGAGAAAGTGGCGTGCGTCGAGGTCGCGTTTCTGGGCGTGATGCCGTTGGCTGCGGGCGAACAGGTGCGCGTCGCACTGGTCCGCGGCGACGGTGAGATCTTGGCGTCGCAGGCGGTATCGGAGGTCCCTCGCGAAGGCCGGGGCCGATACTTCTTCCCACTCAACGGGCTTATGGAGGGCCAATATGAACTCCGTGCGGAATTGACGGGGGCCGCCCGAACCGCGCGCACGACGGCGCCGTTTCGCTATCCCGCGCCGGAACCGGCGGTCCCGTCGCCCAAGGATGAGATGATCCCGCCGTTGCCCCGCGAGCCGGCGCCCGTCGCGTGCCGCCTCGAAGCCTCGCCCGGTGGGGGAACCTATGTGACCGTCGCTGAAACGCGGTTGATGCTCGAATCCTCGTTTTCGATTCCGAACAGTGGTGAGAACCGGCTGGCCTGTGCCGATGCCCCGGACGCAACCGGCGAGCCGGAATGGCGCCTCGCCCAGTCTGAGGCCGACACCGTGGCGGCGCGGGGCCGGTTCTACGCGGTGGCGCGCGGGCTGCGGCCTGAGGCCGGCCGCATGGTGGTCACGGACACTATCACAAACCTTACCAGCGAGCCGCTGGGCCTGATTTTCCACAACCGGCTCAGCGCGCGCGACACCCGGTTTGAGAAGGCGCTCGTGGCGGCTAAGCAAACCGTCCGGACCGTGGAGGATTGCCCGCTCAAGTTCTGTCCCACCGTCTTTCTCGTGAGGCCCGACCTGGGCGTCGGTCTCGTGGCCCTGGACGACGTCTATATTGTCCAGAGCCGCGGCGCCTCAGACGGCCAGACATGGGTAGACCTTTATTCCCGGGAGTTCGCCCTGGACGCCGGCGTCGCGTACACGTTGGAGTGGGCCATCTACGCCAACGCGACCGGCGACTACTACGATTTCGTCAACGCAATCCGCCGCGACGAACGTCGCAACGAGGTTTCGATCGAGGGTGGTCTGTCGTTTTTGCCGGGCACTCAACAAAAGCGTGACATCGCCCTCATGCCCGGCCCGGACTACTTTGCCCTGCGCGAGCCAAGGTACGTCACGCTCGGGTGTCTATCGTGGTGCACGGACGACCCTGCGATATCGGTCGAAGGCATCGAGTTTGTTGAATACCCGCAGGAACGCAAACAGGTTCGCGCAATGATGGATGCGCTGGCTGCGATCCGGCCAGGCGCCAGAGGCATGTTCCACGTCGCGCACCAGCTTTATGCGACGAACCGTCCCCAAGAGCGATTCCCCGACTCGAAAGTCGTCGGGGCCGACGGCAAGCAAGCCGTTTACCCTTACCAATATGAGAACGGTACGTATTTCTCCGCTGAACGCGTCGCGGATAACTGGCGCTGGTGGATCTACTACCCCACGCTCGAAAACTCCTTCGGCAAGGCCCTGCTCGACAGCGTAGACGTCATGATGGACGAGATGGGCACGGAGGGAGTGTTCGCGGACGGGTTCCTGTTCGGCTACGGCGGCGAGTACACCTACGACCATTGGGATCGTCACAGCGCGGACATTGATCCTGTGACGCACGTCATCACGCGCAAAAAGGCTTCTGTCCTCCTCGTCACCCAGGACGCCATGGCCGCGTGGTGCCGGAAGATCTGGGCCAAGGGCGGCGTGGTCATTGCCAACGGCGTGGTCCCTACTCGCTCCCTCTGCGCGTTGCCCGTCATCACCGACAAGGAAGTCACCGAGGGACCCGACGTAGCTCTCCTTCCCACCCCCGTCACGCTCGGCAACCCCTCTTTGTGTAGCTCCGAGGAAGGCGTCTATGAGGACGTTTTGGGCAAATTGCGCTGGGGCAATTTGTATTTTTACTACAACGAACCCGCGGCGTTGGCGTACGAGTCCGTCCCCAAACGGATGTATCCCATCACGGTGCAGGAAGTGCATGCCGGATACGTCAAGGGAAGAGAGCGCCTTGTCACCATGCACAGCGGCGTCTATGGCTGGCCCGACGCCCCTGATCTCCACTTGGCCTACCGCTACGACGGACGGGGCCATCCGATCCGCGCTGGGTACGTTACCGCAGTTGACCCCGACTCCGTGCGGACCCGCGTCGTGCTCGAGGATAACGAATGCGCCGTGCTCGAACGTATCCCCCTCCGTATTGAAACTGCTGCACCGTTCCACGTCATCGTAGAGCGCGGCGCCAACGGCAGCCTCCGCCTCCACCTCAATGGCCACGGCACGATCCGCATCCTTATGCCCAACGAGTTCCCGCGCGACGTTACTATTGACGGCCCGCAGGAGGTTGTCTTGCTGCTCCCGGAATCCGACAGTCTTAAGAAGTAGGGGATCGATTGTATATGCAGTGAGACTCTCGCAGGTCGGGCGGAAGCGGCCAGATGTGTCCTTGCTGTGTCGTTTTCTGGCAGATGTGCACATGCTTCCCGCAGAGCCGCTGTATGCGCTAGTCCGGCCCGGCCAACCTCCCTTCTGCTCTCTCATGCGCGGCGATCTCTTGTGCGCGAAGAACAGAAACGAGGAAAGAAACAAGGAAGCGTTTCCTCTCATCGGGTTTTCCAAGTCGCGAAAAGATCTCAACTGCGAGTGCCACAACTGAAGCAGCGTTCTCCTCTTTCTCAACTCATGTCCCAAGCGGATCGAGATAACTCGCAAGAAGGTTTGTCCTATCGAAGCCATCGGTGCCTCTCGCCGGCATGGCGCCTCGCCACTTGCCGCATCCAATACTCGAAATGATTATATCGTAGCGGCGAAACGCCTTGTGGCTGCATGGCTGAAGCTAGAGCGTTTTAAATCAAACTGTAGCCTTTTGTGGGCGGATGTGCTATATGAAGGCTATGAGAACGATATCTACGGATTTACGGGAACGCATTGTGGCGGCCTGCGACCGGGGCGATGGAACGCGACAACAGATCGCCGACCGGTACGAGGTATCTCTAGGCCTGCTGAAGAAGCTTCTTGGACAGCGGCAGCGTACCGGCGGTATCGCGCCGCGCCACCGTTTTTCAGGCCGGAAGCCCAAGATCACGCATGAACATCAGCACCGGCTGAGAAGATTGGTGCGCGATCACCCGGAGATGACGCTGGAAGAGTTGCGTGACGCCTTAGGGGTTGGGTGCACGCCGCAGGCCATTCACTACGTGCTGTTACGCATGAACCTGCCTTTAAAAAAAGACGTTTCGTCCTGCCGAAGTGAATCGTCCGGACATCCAGGAAGCGCGAGCACGGTGGGTTGCTGAGATAGCCGGGGTGTCCCACCAGCGCTTGGTGTTTCTCGACGAGTCCGGGGCCAAGACCAACATGACGCGTCTGTATGGGCACGGCCCTCGTGGTGCCCGGGTGTTTGACCACGTTCCGCACGGCCGTCTGGAAACGACGACCCTGATCGCCGCCGTAAGCCGCAACGGTCCCCCCGGCCCCTTGGGTGCTGAAAGGCCCCATGGACGGGGCGGCGTTTTGGGTCTGGGCGAAGCAGGTCTTCGTGCGCACGCTGCAATCGACGGACATCGTAGTCCTGGACAACCTGTCCGTCCATCGAAACGCCGCCGCGTGCGCTGCCATTACAGCCGTAGGGGCGCAGCTCTGGCCTCTACCTCCCTACAGCTACGACCTTAACCCCATCGAAAAGATGTGGAGCAAGGTAAGAGCCTACCTGCGCAGAGCAAAGGCGCGAGATCCCCAAAGCCTCTTCCACGCGATCTCGCGCGCTCTGGAGCAGGTTACGCAAGAAGACGTTCGAAATTGGTTTGCCTCCTGCGGCTATAGTTTTATTTAAAATGCTCTAATCCCGCCCAACTCGACCTGTGGGCCTTCGGACACCAATGACGACCCAAACTGCGAAAATTCTGGGGGAACTTCTGCTCAGCACTTCTACCTTAGGTACCAAGAACAAACGGGTTCACCTGGCCCCGTTCCGTTCTCACACACCACACACGACAGCCAGGTGTTATCCATCGCCGCCTTTCCCGAACTACCCATAGCAAGAACGGGGGGAATGCAAGAAGCAATGCCCCTAGCCACGGGCGCCGCGGGATACCCGACCACCGCCGGCCTCGTGCAGAATCCGCGAAGCCTCCGCATCAACATCAACACCGGGCATCGGCGCATCCGGATCGAGCCGGCCCTCCGCATCAGCCACTTCAAACAAGGAGGTGAATCCCAGAATCACCCGGGACGCACGGCTTCCATTCCCCAATACGACACCAAACGTCCAGGACTCGAACGGAGACCCTGAAGGTCTCGCTTCCTCCCCAGGAAAACGAACCAGCGCAGGAAGACGGAATTCGCCAAAGGCCACATGCAGCCTGGCCCGGTCGAGCCTGACCCGCCGCGTGAACTCCCCAACCCGCCGCCCATCCGCCCAAACACAACACCCCACGACCATGCCTGCCCAAGGCGACGGATAAGGAACACGCAGCGAAAGCACAGGAACCATCACCTCGACCCACTCCCGGTTGAACTGCTCGCCAAGCATCCGGGACCGCCCATCTTCGCCAGCCCCCGCCACGGCGAGACGCTCAATCTCAACCGTCCGCACGATCTCATCCAGAGACACCACCCAGAACGCCAGCACACCCAACAGTTTCGACTCGACAGAGAACCGAAACTCCCACTCGCCCGGGCTTCTTGAAACAGGGCTGTTGGCCACGTCCCGGGCAAGGTGTCCCAGCCGCATCTCGCCCCGGGAAAGATCCAGAGGAAGACAAAACGAATCCTCCACCGCCAACGCGCCCTTAGACACCAGCTCCGCACGCACCCGGAACCCCGCAAACTTGGACGGGTGATACGTCCGGGCCCGCAACGACGCCAGGGGAGCAATCCACTTCGCCTCCGGCAAGACCACCGGCGTAAGACATACCTGCCCCTCTACCGAAACTGCCAGGGCCGCGTCAACCAGCTCGAGATCGTCAAGCAGCATCCCCGGAGACACCACCTCGAACTCCACCGCCCCAAGGATACGCCCGGTTTCCTCCAACTCCACTGCGGCAGCCCACACACCGGGAACAGCGAACATCCCCTGCAAACCGGCGACACAAAGCTGAACCGTGCACGCCCCTCCCTCGGGGTATCGTTCCACGACTTTCCGGGTCCGCCAGGCATCCCCGGCTGGCCGAAGCAGTACGAACGCCAAACGCAGCGGATAGACCCCCTCCCGCGAGGGCAATTCCAACCGCGCACACCAGCTTAACCGGGAGCCCACCAGCCACGAGTCACAGGTTTACGGTCTTGCCTTCAACGCGGACGGCACGCGGCTCGTCTCCGGCAGTGATGACAAGACCGCACGGGTATGGGACACCGAAACGGGCCCGGATCACAGTATTGTCTATTGCGTCAATATATAATGTATGCGGTAGGATATTTCCCCCGGCGGGGTCTCATCGACGCGCTGCCCAGATTGGCCTGGGGTCTCCGTCTTATTGGTAGATGGAACGTATGAGCTGCTTGGACTAGGATCTCTGATATGGCTTCCGATCTGGCATTACTGACGCGGTGGGCCAATCGCCGGGAGGCCCAAGCCTTCAAGGAGATCGTGTCGCGGTATGCGCCCATGGTCTATGCGACCTGCGTGCGTGTGTTGGGCGATCCACATGAGGCCGAGGACGTCGCCCAGGAATGTTTTGAAACCCTGGTGAAGACGTCCAAGAAGCCCGAGAAGCACCTCGGGGCATGGTTGCACCGCGTGGCCACCAACCGGTCACTGGATCGGATCCGTTCGGAGCAGCGCCGCAGGATACGGGAGAAGGATTTCGTCGAACAGCACAAGGCTTCCGTCCAGGTGCAGTGGGATGATATTTACGATCACATCGATGGCGCGATCGCGGAACTGCCCGAGGAATTCCGCATACCTATCGTCGCTCACTATCTTCAGGACCAGAAGCACGCGGCCATTGCGCGTTCTTTGAAGGTATCGCGACGGACCGTGGCCCGGCATATCACCCGAGGCACCGAAATGCTCGCAAGGAGCCTTCAGAAGCGTGGCGTAACTTTGAGCATCGGCGCCTTGACAGCTCTCATGACGGCAAACCTGGTTTCGGCCGCGCCCGTGCCGGCGGGGCTTTCCGCTGCTCTGGGAAAACTGGCGCTTGCTCAGGCAGGGGCCTCAGCGACTTCGGGCGCTGTGGTGGAATCGGGTCTTATCGCAGGCATAGGCACGGTCAAGATACTTGCGATTGGTTTGGCCATCGTCGGCGTCGCCGCAGTTGTGGGTGTGATCCTTCTAGAATCCGAACGGGAACAGGCCGCTACAAGCGTTGAAGTTGCCCCAGAAAACCAGGAGCCGATTCCCCCTCCGTCCCCGGGGGATAGTCTGCTTAGTGCCAGGATCGCAAGCCCCGTTCCCGAAGAACCGGCCGTCACGGCGGGCGATGCGTCCGACACGTCCGACACACCCGGCACGTACGCGCACAGCGGCGCGGCAGCGGCGGTTTCGGGCGTTTTGTCAGGCCGGGTGGTCGACAGCGACGGCCGGGGCGTGGCGCGGGCCGACATTGACGTCAATTCTTCCGGGGAAGGGATAGTAGCTACGGCGCTGACGGACGCGGAAGGCCGCTTCGAGCTGGCGAATCTGAAGCCGGGCACCATGCTGGATCTCGTCATCAAAGCCAAGGGCTACAATACTTGTCGTCGCACCGTCGAGACGCCTCCCGATGGCGGGTCGCGCGAGATCCTTGTCGTCTTGGAACGGGTATCGTCCATCTCCGGTCAAGTTGTGGATGTGGACCGGCGGCCCCTGCCGAATGTCTGGGTGCAATTGGAGCGCAACCCCGGCAAGAACGGGCCGTGGTATTACGGGGAAGGAAGCGAGAAAGGAAAGTCTGCGGACTTCATGGGCCGGTTTACCCTGACCGGCGTGGCGCCGGGAATCTACACATTTCTGGTGAATAGCGCACAATTCACGACAAACGCGCTGAACGAACCGGTTGAATTGGCGGCGGGACAGAATCTCCAGGGCCTTGTTGTTGTTGTGCCAATATCCAGGGAACTTGGGATTCAGGGCTACGTAAGCGATGAGAACGGATATGTCATTGAGGGCGTCCAGGTATTGGCGGACAGCATCTACGGATTCCACCGGGTTGGGGATGGGTCCCTCGTAAGTGCTTCGGCAACGACCAATGCCTCAGGATTCTACCGCATTGACGGCGTGGCCGATCCCGTCGACCTGCTTTTCGAACCGCCCGCCGGCAGTGGCTATGGGAGGGCATGGCTCAGCAATATTAGGCCGGGAACGCTCGACGCGGATGTGGTGCTGCGTACTGCAGGAGGCATCGCCGGCATCGTCGTGGACGCCCAAAGTTCGCAGCCTCTGCAGGATTTCACCGTCGAGGTGTGGCGCGTGGACAGCATCGACGGGGAGGAAGGACCTCAGACGGCTTTCGGTGAGGTTCAAGAGGGAGAAGCGCCGGGCACGTTTGTCATCTCCGGCGTGGCGCCGGGTACCGTGCAATTGTATGCGCAAGCGCCCGGACATGCCGGCCGGATTGTCCGCGACATCCAAGTCGAGAACGGGGAAACCACCGGCGGAATCGAAATTGCCCTTGGTGCGCCGTGCATCCTCGAGGGCCGTATCTTGATGGACGGGCAGCCACCCGTTGGGTACCGCGTGGGTCTCGAACTACATTCGGAAGACTATCCCACCCTCACCAATCGCGTTTCTTCGACGATTGCCAACCCCGACGGCACGTTCCGGTATGACGAACTGCCCGAGGGAACGTACCTTGCGCGTCCTGTCGGGGGCATCTACTCGGGTGGGGAATGGTACCGCGCTTCCCGCCAGTACACCGTGACGCTCATCGCCGGACAAACCACCTACGCGGTGTTTGATGTAGGTGGCACGTGCTCGCTGCAGGGGCATGTGAGCGCCCCGGAAGGAAGTGCCCGTTGCGTCGTATGCGTTTACGATCCGGATCAAGTGCCCGAACGACCGCGCGATTGCCTCATTTACGGTCTTGGCGAATGCCGGATCGTGGGCGCCGAAGGCGACTATAAATTGCCCAACCTGTCTCCCGGCATCTATCTCGTCACGGCGTATTCCTCCGATTCCCGCCACGATTTCCGCCGTGCCCAGACCTATCCCATCGTGCTCGAAGAAGGGGATATCCTTGAGGTCAACTTTGATCTGACCTTCGACGTGGCCCCCGGCGTACCCGATGTCTCTCTCGATGCCTCCCCCTCGCCGTGAGGCGGAGTGTGGATTCTCCGTTCCGCACAGTGCGGTTACCCCCGATTTTAGGACCACGGGCATAAGTGGAATCTGCGTCCTT
>DAOLNV010000114.1 GCA_035416745.1 Candidatus Hydrogenedentota bacterium
CATCCCGTGAAGCGTAGTTTGTCGTGCCAGCGTTGGCCCCTTGGGCATACGGACCCCCTCAACGACGGGCAGTTGTTCTCTCACCTGCCACCCGGCGGCTAAGATCTCACCCGTCGCCTGTGGTTTCTCCTCCGGAACTGAGGGAGAGGGCGATTACTGTTTGCACGTCGGCTGCGTCGACCCTTCCTGAGCCGTTGATGTCGCAATCATGTGTCCCCGGAATACCCAGCGCGGCGTTGATGACGAATTGCAGGTCGACTGCATCGACCTTGCCGTCGCTGTTTACGTCGCCCCTTATGCCTGTTGGGGACTCATCCTCGCCAGGCCCGTCGGAAGGCGTTTGTTCGTGTCCATCTGCGGAGCCCCCCGGTTCGTATACCACTTGTGCTTGTTGCTCAGCGACGGTAGTGCGATACAGTGCCTTGCCCGCAAGGCTGGTCACGCCTGTCTTGCCTGAGTCTGAGCGTATGCGCCAGGTCAGGTGAGCGAGCAGCGCAGGCGGCCAGATCCAGACGAAGCTCAGCTCGCCCGAGTCGCCCTGGATGGGCGCGATGGCAGGCGGTTCGGAGGCGTCAACGAAGCTCTCGAAGGTCCAGCCCGGCGGCAGCGTTTCTACCAGCCCCAGGGCGGAGATGGATTGTGATCCAACGCTTGTAAACGTTACTGTGACGTCTGAGGCGTCTCAATTGGCAACGATGTCACGTGTTGCGTACAGCGCTGGCGCTGGCGCACGCCGACCAGAAAGACGGTTAACCCGGCAGGCAAGACTATGGAGTCGATTTCGCATTCATCCCAGAAGACAAGGCACAGAAAGAGGTAAGGCGGAGCAATCAGAAGCCCCCTGATGTGGTAGACAGCCTCCAGAAGAGACCTTCTCACTGTTCTTTCTTTGGTGATTGACACGAGCTTTTTCAGGACGGCCTCCTTTCATCACGCAGGAAAACCGCGGCTACTTCTCGCTTCCTTCTTCTATTGTCACGGGACATCCGTCGGGCAAGCCGTAGCCGCCTTCAACGGCCACGATTTCACCAGCGGTCAGCCCCCCGACGATCTGCACCGCATCGAGTGTCCGTACGCCGGTTTGGACTTCTGTCTCGTAGGCTTTGTCATCGCGTATCACGGTAACTATGGCCATACCGTTGCGATCGGCCACCGCGGCTACCGGAACAACGAGGGTATCGGGGATCTCGGGTAGTTCAATGACGACGGATGCACTGAGCGCTGGCTGAAGCATTTCCATTTGATTATCCACGCGCACAAACGCATCGGTATCCCCGGATTGGGCATCTGCCTCTTGGGAAAGCCGCTCTAGCCTCCCTTCGAACGTCTGTTCGCCCAGCCAGTTCGCCCTGACTGTCGCCTTGGCTCCTTCCTGCACTTGTCCCCGGTATTTCGAGGGCACCCGCACCTGCACAAACAACGATGAAAGGTCGATCACTTCCCCCAGAGGTGTCGGCTGTTCCACGTACATCCCCTGGCGCGCTGAGAGCCTTGTGACTACCCCGTCGATAAGCGATCGTATCAAGCACTGTTCAACGGCCAATTCCTGTGCTGCCACTTCCGCCTGGGCTCCGGCCAGCTTGGCCTTGGCATCGTCGATCATCTCCTGGCGGGAACCACTCTGGGCCAGCTTTGCCCGTTGTTGTGCGGCGTTAGCGGCCGCCTCGCTGCTTGCGGCCGCTGCCTTGGCCTGCTCCAACTGAACATTGGATATTTCGCCTTTCTCGAATAACGGTTCGAGCGCTTTCAGCTTTATTCGCTGCGATTCCGCACCCGCTTCGGCGTTGTACGCCTCTTGCCGGGCGACCTCGATTTCTTGCGGCAACGGTCCCCCTTCCACCATCGCCAGACTTGCCTCTGCTTCTTTCAGCGCCGCCTTGGCCTTATCCAGTTCAGCGTCGTGTGCGCGGTGATCAAGCACCACCAGTACCTGGCCGGCCTTGACTTTGGCGCCTTCATGCACGTTCACCGTCTGCACCAGACCCGCTATGGCCGACGACAGCACGGCGGTCTGTTCCGGTATGGGCACGAGCGTTCCTACCATGTTGAGCGTCGGCCAAATTGATTGGGTGTGTGCTGTGGTTACTTGGACTACAGCCGTTGGCTGTATTTCTTCCTCGTCACTCTTAGTGGTCGTAGCCCCACAGGCCGAGAGTAGCGCCGGAAAGACAAGAACGACCATTAGAACAAGACGTTTCACGCGTAGTTCCTCCTGCCCTGCGTCCGGCCCAACGTCCGGACAAGCAGGTAATAGACCGTGGGTGTTGCCACCAGCGAAAGAACGAGCGAGACACAGAGGGCTCCTATAACGCCCACCGCAAGCGGCCGCAGCATGTCGGCCCCGGCCCCCACACCGTACGCCAGCGGCAGCAGGCCGAGGAACGCCGTCAATGACGTCATCAACACCGGCCGTAACCTGCGCCGGCCTGATTGTACGAGCGCCTCGTTCAGCGGCAGGCCCCTACGCTGGAGCTGTTCCACGAAGTCCAACATTAGAATGCCGTTCTTGGCTACGATTCCAAAACCAATGATGGCCCCGAGAAACGAGACAATGTTCATGGACAAGCCCGTCAGCCACAGCGCGCCCACAACACCCGGCAGCGCCAACACCGCGCCGGTCACGATGGCCAGCGGATGGAGGAGAGTCCCAAACTCAAACACGAGAACCGCGAACACCAGCAAGACCGCCATGATGAGGACACGTGTGAGGTTGGCAAACGATTCCTGCTGCTGCTGGTACAGGCCCCCAAACTCGATGCTGGCGTTGGACGGGATTTGGACGTGCTCACGGATGGCCTTTTTGATGGCTGCAATACCGCCCCTCAAGTCGATGCCGGAGAATCGCCCAGAGACGGCGACAAACTGCCGCTGGTCTTCCCGATGCATCTCGAGCAGCCCCGCCTCATGCTCAAGATTGGAGATGTCATTCAAGGTGACACGCGTCCCCTCCTGCGACCTCAACGGCATCAGCGATATGTCCTGTTCCCGCCGCCGATACGCTGGGTCTGCCACTACCCGGACTGCCACCACGCGATCGCCCTCGAGCACGTACGACGCCTCTTCCCCCTCCAGCGCGGTCTCGACCTCTTCGCCCAGTTGCGATGCCGTGAAGCCCGCTCGCGCCGCTGCCGGCGGCACTACCCTGAAGACTGAAGACGGGCCCGCCACGATCAACCCGGCACTGACATCTACCACGCCCGGTATTTGTTCAATGTTCTCCGCTATTTCAGGCGCAAGCGATCTCAGTGTCTCGGCGTCCGCGCTGAAGATTTTGATTTCGACGGGTTCAGGCGACCAGGTGAGGTCACCAATCAAGTCGGCCAAGATGCCGGGAAACTCGAGTTCGAGTGCCGGTTCGGACGCCTCAACCTGTTCACGAATGGTCTCGACGACTTCCTCGGTGGTTTTTTGACGGTCCGGCTTGAGCTTGACGAGGAAATCGCCGGTGTTGGGTTCTGTCGCGGCAAAACCCAACTCGGCGCCCGTCCTCCGCGAATAACTCTCGACTTCCGGGGTTTCGCAGAGGATTCGTTCGATATGCCGCATCATTCGATCTGTTTCAGACAGACTCGTCCCGGCGGGGCTGACATAATCGAGGACAAACGCGCTTTCCTCCATCGTTGGCAGGAAATCGCTATCGGTATTCCTGTAAATAAGGATACCGGCCGTCACCACCATCACCATACAGGCTAGGGCTGTGGCACCGTGTCTCACGGACTGCCGCACCACGCGTTCGTATATTCCGATGATGCGCCGCAGAACCGGCCCACCCTGCTCCAACTCGTCACGCGTCTCGCCCACGCGCCCCCGAAACAGATAGATGCCCAGCACCGGTGTAAGTGTCAGAGCCAGGAACAGCGATATCAGCAGCGACACCGCCATCGTAAATGCCAGCGCCCGGAAAAACACACCCGGCACGCCATCCAGAAACGCCAGCGGAAGGAACACAACAACGGGCGTTATGGTGCTCCCCACCAACGCGGGGCCCACTTCATGAATCACGAGCTGAATCGATTCCCGCAGTCTGTGGCCAGCGCACTGCTTGGTATACATGGCCTCGACCACGACGATGGCATCGTCTATGATCAACCCTATGGCCGCCGCGATTCCCCCCAGCGTCATCAGATTGAAACTCATTCCCGCCCCGTACATCACGGCCACGGTCATCAGCAGGCAGGCCGGAATCGCTACGATGGCCACCAGCGTCGTCTTGGCACTTCGCAAGAACAGATATAGAACCGCCACCGACAACAGCAGCCCAAACGCGATACTTTCCCAGACGCTCCTCAAACCTTCGCGCACGAACAGGGACTGATCGTAAAACAGTGCCAGATTTATATCCGCCGGTTGGCTCAACCGAATGGATTTCAGTTCTTCGTGCAGTGCGTCGGCAATCGCGACGGTGTTGCCGCCCGGCTGGCTGTATACGTTCAGCAGGACCGCTTCGACGCCGTCCGCCGAAACAATCTTGTAGCTGGGGGCCGCGCCCCGTTCGACCTTCGCAACGTCTCTTACCAGAACCGGTGCGCCGTTTTCGCAAGCCACCGGGATGTCCTCAATCTCGGACGGTTTCCTCACCCGCCCATCCACCATGGCCAGGTAGAGTTGGCGGTTTTCTTCATGCAGGCCGGCCGGCGTGAACACGTTTGTCTGCTTGATGGCGTCCGTTACCTGTGTGAGGGCGAGGTGATGGGCGTTCAGCCGGGTCGGGTCCACCACGACGTGATATTCCGGTTCCTTGCCTCCCACCAGATCAACCCGGGCCACGCCTTTGAGGCGCAGTAGCCGTGGTTTGATGTCATACTCTGCCCGTTCCCACAAATCCGTAATGGCATGCGACGGGCCGGTCAGACTGATCCCGATGATGGGAAACGACGAGAACGTCAGGCGTTCGACGGTGTATTCGGCCGTGGCAGGCAGCTCGTTCCGAACTTGCGACAGCCGTCCCAGCACGTACAGTTCCGCTTGGACCATGTCCGTGCTCCAGTCAAAATACACGCTTACTTCGGCCGAACCGCGCCCCGTGGTTGAGCGGATGGTGATCGTGCCCGGCGTGCCTTTCATGGCTTCTTCGATCGGCCGAGTGACCGTCGCCATCATCTCGTCGGCGGGCATCACTCCGTTGTCAATAAGAAGAACCACGCGGGGAAAGTCCGTCTGCGGAAATACGGCCGCCGGCATACGAAACGCCGCATACACCCCGACGAGGCACAAGACCAGCGACACAAACAGGATGATCTTCCTGTGACGCACCACGTAGCTCGAGCGGGGCTCTGCGCCTGGCGTAGCGGAAAGAAGCGACATCAGCGTGCCGCTCCCTTGGCATTGTCAGACGACGCCCCTTGTGGCGGCGGCTGGTCCGGCAGGCCGGCCAACGTCCCACCTACCGCCTTCTCCAGATCAGCCAGGGCCACAGCGTAATCGCCCGCTACCGTGATGGAGGCCTGGCGTTGTTCGTTGAGGTTCTGCTGCGCCAGCAACAGGGTCAGCACCGTCTCCTCGCCTGCTTCATACATCCGCTGGGCCGTGTCCACGTTTTTTCCGGCGAGTGGCACGGCTTCCTGTAGCGACACCCGCAGCAACTCTTGGGAAGCCCGAACCGTCGCCGCAGCCCGCCGCACTTCCTCGACCACCTCCAGCAAGAGCTCCTCGTAATCCTTTTGCTTCTGTGCAAACTGGAATCGCGCCTTAGCTATCTGGGCACGGTTCTGGTCAAAGACAGGCAGGGTCAGCTCGAGGCTGGGTCCCAGCAACAGGTCGATATTCTGACTCTTCTCCAATTCGCGGTCTCGGTGCGCCTCGAATTGCTGCAAGGCATAATCTTGGAGGGCCTGGCTTGGATTGGTGAAATCAAACTCGCTCGCTGGCGGTTTCAGGCTTCGCGGGGCACGCATTTCCGTCCTTTCCGCCTCGATACCCAGCGACACACCCGGCAGCGCCGCGCGTCGTTGCCGCTGGATTTCCCTGGCGGCCGTATCCATGTCGAGCGATGCGACGCGCACGTCCAGCCGTGTTTTCCACGCCAACTCGATCAGCGCCTGATCATCGGGAATTGGTTCCGCGGACGACGGCAGCGTATCAACCAGGTTCACTTCCGCCTGATCCGCTGCCAAGCCAAGCAGGTGCTCGAGCGCCGCCGCATTGACCTTTGCGTCCCGGCGGGCGGACTCCAGGTTGATCATTCCCTGCAAGACGTCCGAGCGGACTAGGTTGAGATCCAGGATGGTGGACTCGCCCGCGTTGAACCGGCTCTCCGCCAAGTCCGCCGAACGCTTAAGCAACGCTACGTTCTCCGCTACCACCTTCTCGTTTTCCTGCACAACACACAGTTGGCAGTAAGCGATCTTCACCTGCGCCGCGAGGTCAACGGCGGAATGCACGACAGTCATTACAGCCTGTTCCAATTGGTCCCGTGCAATCCGTTTGTGCACGGGGAGCTGCCAGATCTCCATCAGATCCTGGGCCAGCCCAAACGCCAGGTTAGAACGGCCGCCGCCTTCCGGAAAACGCGCACTTAACATCAAGGTGGGGTTCGTCAGCAGGCCCGATTGAACCAGTTCGGCCCGGGAAACGCCGATTTCCTGAAATTGCGATTGAAACGCCTTGTTGTTCAGAAGGGCGACGCTCACCGCTTCCTCCGCGGTCAGGCCACCCTCCAACAGCTTGTTCACTTTCTGGATGACCTCCGATTCACTCGAAGGATCGTAAACATCATCACTGCCTGTTCGCGCGCGGATCATGGCGCTGGCCTGCGAGTAGTTATCTTGCGGGCGCACGGTAGCGCAGCCACTGACCAGGACGGTCAACATAACAATCAAGACCAGCCGCTTGTCATTCTCCATCGTGCCGCAGCCTAACCTGTCCGATACGAGGCAAATCGATCAAGAACCCCAGTTCGCATCTCAAGAAGACAGAAGTCAATTTACGGCGGCAGTATTGCCGCGGCCTTGCGCAATCATTGCCCCTTGGCAATGTTTTGCGAATCCATCGCAGGCAAGTGCACATTGAACACGGTTCCCCGCCCAAGCACACTGCGGGCTTCGACCCGCCCATCGTGCATCTTTACGATCCCCTGCACCAAGCCCAGTCCCAAGCCATTGCCCGGCTTTGAGCGACTGCGGTCAGCCCGGTAGAAGCGTTCAAATATATGTGGCAGATCCTGCTTGGAAATGCCGACTCCCGTATCTTCAACAACGATCAGCACCTCGTCACCTTGATGCGTTACTCGTATATTGATGCCCCCCCCTGAGCTCGTGTACTTGAGCGCGTTGTCCAGTAGGTTGGCCACCGCCTGCTGCAGCCGGCCCCGGTCGCCGAACACCTCCGCCGGCCCTGCTATCTCCACGTTCATCTTGATTCCTCGGTCTTCGGCGGCCGGCTCAAACAATTCGCAGCTGTCCGCAACCAGAGCGGCGCAATCTACCGGTTCTGCATCAAGCCGGGCCACGCCTGATTCCATCTCGGAAATCGCAAGCATCGAGTGGACCATCGCCAGAAGTCCGTCGCACGCCTCGACGATCTCGGCCACCGTCTCCCGATGCTGCTCGAGCGTAGCCCCGTTTGTAATGGCCATTTCTGCGACGCCACGAATTCTCGTCAGCGGGCTGCGGAGTTCATGCGCAATGCTGTCGTTCAACCCCTTGGCTTCCTGGATAAGCGTCGCAATTCGGGCCAGCATCGTGTTGAAAACCTGCCCCAGCCGGTCGATTTCCCGCCCATGCCCCGTATTCGTGATTCGGCGGGTCATCTCTCCCCGTGTTATGTCCTCCGCCACGGCCGTCAGGGCCTGCACGCCCTGCATCGCCCGCCGCGCTATCCACCAAGCCGCGAATAACGCCGCCAGAAGCGATACCGCAAACACCTCCAGGCAACGCTGCCGGTACGTTGCCAGCACGATCTCGTTGTGTTCCGTGTCCACCCCCATCAGCACCCACAGGTCCGGCGCAAGCTGGCCGTAAATGGACCGGCCGTGTCTGCCGCTCCCCGTGTCTTCGAAACCGGCAAAGACCGGCAGGGCTTCACGAGCGAGGTCAGGGGGCGTCGTAGCCGTTGGGTTCCAGTACGAGAGATCGCTCGTGAGAACTTCTCCCCCCTTCCCGTCAAACGCCCGGATAAACACCTGGCTCTTGCCTTTGGCAGACTCTTCCAGCGCTACTTCCCGCCGCAGCGCGTCCAGCCCGCCCCCCTGATATATGGATTGAAATTCCCGGAATTCCGCGAACAGGCCCTGGTCCACGTTAGATTGCAGTGCGTGCGCCAGGTATCCGTAGAGCAGAAGAAAAGCCGCCAGCGTTGTGAACGCGATGATGGCGCCAGAAAGCAGCGTCAGGCGCGACTTGACGCTGTCGAAAAACCTATACCTCGGTGCGGATAACATACCCGACCCCCCGAATGGTATGGATGTATGGACGGGTGAATCCCTCGTCTATCTTGTCTCGCAGCCGGCTCAGCCGCGATTCCACCACATTGGTCTGGGGGTCGAAGTCGTATCCCCACACATGCTCCATGATCATTGTTTTTGATACCACCCGGTTCGCATTGCGCATCAGGTAAAGCAACAAGGCAAATTCCCGCGGCTGCAACTCGATGCGCTTGCCCTCGCGCCGGGCTTCGTGCTTGAGCACGTCCAGCGTCAGGTCCCCGACTGTGTACAATGTTGGTTCCGAGCTGCCCTGAGCCCGGCGGACCAGCGACTGAAGGCGTGCTATCAGCTCCGAAAACGCAAACGGCTTCGTCAGATAATCATCGCCACCCGCCCGGAGCCCCGCCACGCGGTCGTCTACCTTCTGTTTGGCGCTCAGGATGAGGATCGGCGTCTTCACGCCTTCGTCACGCACCTTCTGGATGACCGCGAGCCCATCCATCTTAGGCATCATGATATCCAGCACTGCCACGTCATACTGTCGCGAAACCAGCAGTCCCCAAGCCTCTTCCCCGTCGGACCCAACGTCTACGACAAAACCTTCCTGTTTAAGGCCATTGACCAGAAACGACAAGATCTTCTCATCGTCGTCCACAACAAGTACTCGCATCAGAACCTCCGGACTCGGCGGAAACAACGCCGCGGCGGACGGATTGCGCCGAAACGACGTATCTTTTAAGTATACGCTAGGGTTCAATGATTATCGAAGGATTGCCAAAAGGTTGCCGGCCGGCAACCTTCCCAACCTGCAATGTTCCTGAAACCTTTGCGCAACATTCACCATTGAGAATAAATGCCTATCAATGAAGAACAAACGCAGGAAGGAGTTCCTCCATGAAGACCCATGCGCCAACGCTGTATCTGCTGGCCGCCTTGGCTGCGATTGCGCTTTTCCCTTGGGCGGCACTGGCTATTGAACCAACCGTAATTGAACCCGCCGACCCTGTCACGCCACACGAGATCGCCGTCGAACAAGGCGTGCAGTACATGGATACGGGCGAGAATGAGTGGAAATCCGAAACCGAAATCTCCATCGGACTGAACAGGCACCTGAAACTGGGTGTTTCCGTTCCGTTTGTCTTCGAGGAAGAGGACAACGGCGAATTGAGCGATGTTGGCCTGTTCATGGAGGGCGTGTTTAACCCCGACTCAGAGTCCACGATGGTCGGCGGCGAGTTGCGGCTGAACTTCCCAACGGGCGAAGACAGCGAAGGGTTGGGAGGCGAGGCCCAGCTTCGGATTACGCAGCCCCTGGGCACGGGAGAAAAGCACGCCCTCCATCTGAATCTTACGGGCTTCTACGACAACGTTGAAGAAGAAGACCACCATGGTTGTTTCTCCTCGCACGAATCTACCGACAAAGAATTCAGGTTCGGCGCAGCCCTCGGCTATTCTTTCAACGTTACCGAAGCCACCAGCCTGACAACCGCGTTGTCTCATGAAGAAGACTACGAAGACTCAGATGACGCCAACCTCCTTGAGCTGGGTCTTTCCCACGATTTCGGACCAAACTTCACCGCGGGACTCGGTGTCGGGACCGGGCTGGACGACGACTCGCCTGACTTCCAGGCCAAGGCTGTGTTCCAGTTGCGATTCAAAGCCGGCAAGTAGGCGTTGTGTCTGAAGCGCCAAACGCTGCCTTTCAACTTCGATTCTCAACAGCGGTGTGATCATGAAACGTGGCGGCCGTGTGCGTGCTGATTCGGGAGGGCGCCGCCCCCAACCGGTTTTCCGCTACCGGAGCGAGCGAGGCAACCCGTCCGTCGGGGCATCGAGTAACCGCGGCCAGCCAGCGCGTGCGGAGAAGGCCGAGGGGGAGCGAGGGGGGGAAATGGGACCTGGAGGAGATGCATACAGACGCTCGCGCAAGATTTCCGACTTTTTTTGCAGTTGTCTGCGTACCGCCTACTGCGTCCCGTTACCTTGTTGACCCTGGTCAGTCCCAATCCGCGTCACCAGAACTGTTCAGCAACTCCATCAAATGTTCTGACCATACGCTATTTGCCCGTCTCAACGTCGAAGAGCGCCGACACGGTCGTATCCTCCAAGACATCGAGACGGATTCGGGGATCGTTCCCTCTTCCCTCCCACTCGCGGAACCGGAATCTTTTTCCTTCGCTGGCTTGCGTCGGATTCGAGGGGTCCATGAATTGGCCGAGCCGTTCTCCGCCGCCGTACCCGTTGGGAGTTTTCATGTCAGCGGGTACAACGTCGACAATCTCAATGGTGTGGGGGCCGGGCGCATCAAATATTATCTGGAACTTTCCAAACATCGGCCCAAGCACATATTCCGTTGTCCACCGTCCGCTATGCGTCCAGTAGTCGAAGCCGTCGATGCGAAACCGCACCTCCCCTAAAGCCGGTGATGTCACAACGGTGAGTTTCGGCCCCGTAGAGCCAAGTTCGTCCTTGTTTTCCGGGACGAACAGATAAACTCTGCCTGAGTAGCTTGGTACGTGCAGCCTTCGCGTTTTGGACAGGTCCAGAATACGACCTTCGTTACTTCTATCTTCAAATCCCCCATTGCGAAGCAACTGTAGTTCGGCCGACTCGAGCGAGACGTCGTCAAACCACACTCTGCCTGTCTTGTACCGCAGCAAAGCATGCAACGTAATGCTGTGGATAGGCTTCTCCGGGTGGATCGTTACGCTTTTGGCTTGCCAATCGTGCGTGCCGGTGTCGAAGGGCGCCACTTGACCATAGAGTGGACTGCCATCATTGTAGACAACATCTGCATAAAGCGAGTAGTTGGCGTCTGCATCGCCACTCACGTTTTCCGCTCTGCTCCATCCACTGATGGTGATCGGCGCGGGGGTGGCCTGACCTAACTGCACCGTCTGAACGGCTCCCGCGGCTTCCGAGACACTCGCCGTGGTGCAGACGATGCTGTGATTACCGCTGTGGCCGTTCTTGGTGTCCAATACATATCCCTGAGGACCGGACGTATCCCAGTGTTGGGCTCCCCCCCCGAAGATATCGAAGAGGCGCGCGCTTGGAATGGGCGGAAGAAGTTCCATCTCGCCGGGCTTCTCTTTGTCGGGATTCACTACAACCATTCCCCGTTCAAACACTCGATAGTACAAGCCGTTCTGTTGCTGCTCCTCCGCAACAGGTCTGCCCAAACGCAGCCGGTAGAGGTCCGCAACCTCCGGGTCGGACGGCGAGCCGCCGCTCCACACGAACCCCGCGAGCCGCGCGCTTGCATAGCAGAAGAAGGCATCCTCCCGGACACCGTAGGGCGTGTGTCCCAGGTAGCTCAGGGCCTGAATTTGCTTGCCGGAGCGCACGAAATCCTGCAGGTCAATGCCCGCCTTGTGCCAGTGCGTCTCCCAGTCAAACCAGCGCTCTTTGCTCACCCATGTGCAGATATACGATTCCAGCATTTCCGCGTCCAGGTACTTCCAGAACTCCCGGGGCAGCGAGGGCGGATTTGCCGAGTTCCCGAGAACCGCCCCGTCCGGTTTGAACTGTTTGACGACCTCGCGCACCCGTTTCAGGAGCATGGCAAACGCGTGGTTCTGGTCATCATAGAGATGCTGGTGTTTGTTGAACTTCGGCCCGAAACATTCGCCACGGCTGCCGAGGTTGTCAACGAAGACCCCGTCGGCGCCGAATTCCATGATTCGCGTCACCCAGGCTACCATTGCGTCTTGATAACCCTGAACATTGGGACACGTGGTGTACATGTTCTTGGCGTCTTCCGATTCCCAGAATCCCGTTCGTTTCAGATTGCCCTCGGCATCGATTTCAATGAAGTCGGGATGGTCCTTGAGGTTCAAATCCTCGTAGGTCTGACTCGCAAAGCCCTGATAGAATGTGACGTACGGGAAACAACGGATTCCCAGAGCATGGCATCGCGCGAAGAAGTCCCGGTTCACCGGGCAGTGCGTTATAAACGCCACCTTCGATTCCGCGAGCGAAACCCAATCTTGAACATTTGCACCGATAATGTATGTCTCCGAGTCCACCAGCCAGTCCGGCGCGGATTCGCCGATATCAAGAGTCTGGGCAAGAGCCGTTCGTTCCTCAAAACCTGCCGCGCCGCACACGACCGAAGCTGCAATGAGAAGAATGGCATTCATATTCGTGCTCCTCGGTTACTTGGCAACCCCCTGTTCACGTTGCTGAAAGGCCCGCAATAGGATTCGGTCTGACCTTGTCAAGGACTACGTTCAATAGAATCTAGTCTGTAAGTCTTGCGCCGTCAAATGGCGTTGCGGCCTCAGTGCCCACCTGGGGTGGAGATTCCGGTCTGTTGCCGACGTTTCTCAAAAACGGTCAGAAGCTGTTTGCGTCATAAATGGCGACTACAAACGGTGACAGTACTTACTCAGCGACGCTACACATTCAGAGACCAGACTTCAGAGTTGACCGGAGACCCAGTTCGGCGGGTTCACACGGCACGTAGTACAGGTCGAATTCCCACCAGTCCCCGCCTCCGGGGCGGTCGTCCAGATAGATCGCTGCAACGTAACCGTTTTGCTCGGAAGGTTGCTCCAGCACAAACGGCCGCAGGGGTCTTGAGACCGTGTCCACGGGGACAACCGTCACTACTCCCTTCGGCAATTCCGCCACGGCATCGCAGCGTTCGACCTGCGGCGGGTCCCACCGCAGATGCTCCACGGTCACCTCGGACCCGCAGACACGTAAAATATCCTCGCCGTCGACTTTACCTCGCCAATGCAGGACCTTCACCATCTGCGCCACGCGGCTGTCGGCCACCGTTCGGTAGGCGGCCTGTTCGCGGGCCACGGCAGCCTCGATCTCGTCCATGGTTGGCGCGTCGGCGAGCGCTTTTTCCGCCATGACTGGGTCGCGAAGCGCCTGCCCGGCATTCAGCAGCAGTTGGTCCACGCCGAAGAGCTCGTAGCGGAACCCTGGAGCGGCCGCAAATTCATTGCGCGATTCCAAGAGGTCCGAGCAGGCCGCCTCAAGCCGGCTTCTGTTCGCCTCGTTGGTGACCTCGCGATAAGCGAAGAACGCGAAAATGGTCCTGAAATAGCGGTTGTTCGTCTCGACCAGGAGCCGGGTCAAGTCGACGGCATGTCCAATTTCCTCCGCCTGTTGCGTATCCGCTATCTGGTCGCGCACCGACAAATACCTTTCGCTCATTGCCCGGGCCGTCTCCAAGCCATGGTCAAGATACATAAGCGTTTCCGGAATCCACGGCTTACACCGCAGATGAAGCATGCGCAGGAATTCGATATGCTCCTTGCCGCCGTCGATCTGCGGATACCCATCGGCGATGAACTGCCCCACCCGTATATGCGGCAATGAATTGAACTGGCCGTACGCGGCCGGTTCGGGGTACAGCCCGTACGCATATGCCTCCGGGGACATCATTAGAAGATCCGCCATGGCTTCAGCCGCAGGGGGTCCGAAATGGATGGAGGCGAAATCCCGCGCGATCTGACGAACATCCTCGTGGCGGTCCCAAGCCAACCGAAACACCGAGTAGGCAGTGAGGCAGCGCGTCTGCCAGTCGTCCGACGCGGGCAGGTCTAAACTGATCCCTTTAAGGTTGCTCTTCTTGACGTCCATCATGGTTTCCAGCCCCGCTTGGAAGTACGGGCCGGGAAATGTCGGAAACAGGGTGCCGCCGGCGTGGTAGTCCATGGTTTCGCACACGACCATGGTGTTATGCGGCGTCTGGTTGATGGTCGGGTTATACGCTTGAAACCACCAACGGTCGTTTTGGGTGAAGCTGGGGAACAGGTAAAGATTGCGGGTGGGAACGGAGTCCGTGAAAACTGCCCGGTATACGGCGGGCTGGGAGTGCTGCTCGTACATGTTGGTGGACCATGTGTGGAGCAGGAGCAGCTTATCGTATTCGCCCACGACGACATCCCAGATCTTCGTGACAAATGTCCGATACCGTTTTGCGAGGTCCCAGTCACACCCTTCACCGCCGTGTAGCACGTCGAACGTCCTGTAGTTTCCCCGGTATTGCTGCTCGTCTGCCGTAAACGTGCATACGCCGTCCAGCTCGGGCATGGCCTCGAGCAGCCGCCGGTATTTGGCCTGTACGGCATCCCAAAACCGGGGGTCGGCAGGATTCAATGTTGCATCAAACTCTTCCAGCAGCGACGGGTGCCACGTGAAATCCGTCCCGAACGCCACGACCTTCATGTGCAACGCGTGCGCATACGTTGCCAGCTCGCGC
>DAOLNV010000115.1:0-9919 GCA_035416745.1 Candidatus Hydrogenedentota bacterium
ACCACAAGATGTGGGAGAAGAAACTCTGCAAATGGCAAGGTTTTCCACAGGTCCTGAAGTACTCCTTTTGAGGACGGAGGAAAACTCATAGCATACATGACATGATCTTGTCTGACCCTATCTAAACCATGTAATTGGAATAATTTAGGAGTATATGGAAATGTAGCTGACAAAACTTATGAGTTTGTGAATTTTGTCGCGATTCCTCTTGGGCTTGGGGATTTCCACAAGTAATCCACAGGCTGTCTCCATAGGCAGCCGAGTCGTCCCTTTACCACAACATAAGGGACATATCCTGGGTTGCAAAGACGATCGTCTCAAATTGAACATGGCGGAGACATCTGTATCGTGTCGTCAGGCACGAGCTCGGCACGGCCGATCGAAGCAGACCAAGGGATTCTATAAAGACAGGACGAAGGTTTTCTAGATGCGAATAGGCATCACGATGTTGAGATAATTGTCCAGGGGCTTGTCTTTGAAAGGTTTCAGAAGCCCCGGGCTCATGCCGTCCTTGAGAACCAGACATGTCTTCTCAGTGTCGATATGGCGCAGGGCATCCAGGATGAAATCAGGGTTGAACGCGATCTCCAGCAGGTCACCGGGATATTCCACGGACATGTCTTCCGTAAATTCGCCAACTTCAGGAGTGACCACGCGCAGTGTAAGTTGCCCGTCGTTAAAGACGAAACGCACTGAGTTGAATTTGTCGTTTGTCATGGTCCGAGTACGCCGAATAGCCTCCATGAACAACGACGTGCTTATGTAAGCTTCTTTATCGTGTTTTTTCGGGATGACCATGTCGTAATTTGGAAACGTTCCTTCGATAAGAGCTGTTACTAAGCGGTTGGAATCAAAAACAAAGGCTGCTTGAGTTTCATCGAAGAAGAGTTTCACGTCCCCTTCACCGGTAAAAAGGCGCTCGAGTTCTGAGATCATTTTCCCGGGAATGATGACTTTTATCGAGAGTCCTTCCGGTATGTTCTCGGTCGTGCTGCACAAAGTCATCCGGCGCCCATCAGTAGCAACTACCGTGAGCGCACCACCCTGGATTTCAAAGAGCAAACCGGTAAGATTGTATCGCGTCTGATCGGAACAAATCGCAAATGAGGTATTCGAAAACAACTTCTTCAAAACCACCTGATCGAGAATAATCGGCTCAACATTGCCAAAGCTTCTTATGGGAGGAAATTCTTCGGGCGACATACTGAATAGTTTCGTATCAGTTTTTCCGGCCTTCAGTGTTACGACATTGCTCTCAGCAAGCCCGAGGACCAAGTCTCCACTTGGCAGTTCCGAGAGGATCGACGATAAACGCTGAGAAGACACCGTAAGCGAGCCAGGTTCGTCTACTGTGCAATCCACGGAACACTCAATGCTGATCTTGAGATCGGTGGCCGTGAGACGCACCTGACTTTCTCCGGTCTCCATCAGAATATGCGACAGAATCGGCAATGCCGATTTTGGCGATACCACCGTCTTGACCTTATTGACAGCATCCAGCAAGTCCTGTCGCGCGATTGTGATTCTCATTCCCAGGTCTCCCTCCGTATCCCCGATTGAAGCATCTCAATTCGATGAAGTGTTTTTCACTTGTATAATCTATTTTTTTTGAAAGAAATACAAGTATTCGAAGTCATAGGCGGCTGTATAGTGTGGAGAACGATCTAAAGCCCGAATAAGTAACAAGTTAACTTGTTGGAAAAATCTGGAGAGTTGGTATCGGATTATCCACATCATTCACTGAGCGAGCCAAGGAACTGAAAAACGAGCTCCATTCGGCCGGCCAGATGTGGATGACCTGGTAAAAAATCCACCAGAGAACCAACGTTCTTCAGACACTTTCCCCAATGACAAACAACTCTTGATGTTCCACGCAGAATGATTCTTCCCTGGAGAAAAAGAGAGCCGTATTCATTATCAGTCCGGCTGCGAGAGTGCCTGAACACCCAGATCGTGGAACACGTTCTTCGTGTGAAATATGCGGGCGTCACACGATACTTCAAGGATCCATAAGCCATCTATTCACACCACCTTATAGAGCTTGCTGAGAAGTCAGGAAAAACCAGCATGTGTACCTAAGCCATTGTTGCACTTACATTTATCAGGGTCATTCAAACAATCTGTATTCAAAGGGCTATTCTGCAGACAGATGTTTTCCACAACTTATTCACACTTGGTGTAATATCGCTTACACACTTGTAGGGCTAACCCTGATAAGCCACACCCAGGGTAACACCGTCGGCGTGTGCAAATCGCGGGCACGCGGGTTCAGGTGCGGATGACGCGCAGAAATTCCTCGGGCGGAATGATGCCTTCCTTAACCTTATTCCGGCATCGGTCAGCCATTGTCTTGAGTTTCGCGGCGCGGCAGATTTTTTCGGTAGATTCGTCCGCGGCGATCATTTGGCGAATCTGCGGAGTGATTTCGAGAACCTCGAAGATGCCCGTGCGTCCTTTTGTTCCCGTGTGGTAACACGCAGTGCATCCCTCGCCGCGGTAAAGTTTCTTGGTGCTCTCGGGAAGGTTCAAGGATTTGAGCATCGCTTTTGCGGGAGTGAAGGCTTTCTTGCATTTCGGACAGACCTTCCGCACCAGACGCTGGGCGACCACGGCCGTAAGGGAACTCGCGAGCAAATAAGATGGCACGTCCATATTGCGCAGGGTGCTGATCGCCTCCGGCGCATCATTTGTATGGAGCGTGCTGAACACGAGGTGCCCGGTCATGGCCGCTCGAATTGCTATGCGGGCGGTTTCGGCATCGCGTATCTCGCCTACGAGGAGGACGTCGATATCCTGACGCATGGCCGCGCGCAGGGTGTTGGCGAAACTGACGCCGATTTCAGTCTCAATCTGGACCTGGTTGATTCCGGAAAGCTGGTACTCCACGGGATCTTCCAGTGTGACAATACTTTCGGTGAGTACATTCTTCTGATTCAGGGCGGCATACAATGTGGTGGTCTTGCCGCTTCCCGTCGGGCCGGTCACGAGGATCATTCCGTAGGGCTGCTGAATGAGAGTGGAGAGCTTCTTGATGTCCTCTGTTTCAAGACCGAGATCCTTGATTCCTTGGAGAACCGCTGAAGCATCGAGCAGACGCAACACCACGCGCTCGCCCAGGAAACACGGCAGCGTGGCGACGCGAATGTCGAACTCTTTGTCCGCAAAATCGAACGCGATGTGGCCGTCCTGGGGGTGGCGCGTTTCCGTAATATCCATATCCGCCATAATCTTGACGCGGGATACGACAGCGGCCTCGATCTCGTGGTCAATGCTCATAACATCATGCAGAACGCCGTCGATGCGGTAGCGGACGCGCATCTCGGGCTCCTGCGGGTCGAGATGGATATCGGTGGCGCCCGAGTTCACGGCGCCTTCAATCATTTTGCTTACGAGCTGCATTACCGACGCCCCAGATGCTTGCCGAGCAATCTCCGCAAAATCCAAGGTGGTCTCTTCCGTGACGATTTCTTCAATCATAACAACCTCGCCTTGTTTTTCCTCGCCCTGCTTCAGAGCTTTGGATGGTTCCATTTTCTCGGGGACACTCTCTGGCCGGCGTCTGGGCGCCGCTTTCGGTGGAGGCGCCTCGGGTTCATCAAGGGCAGCCGTGGCGCGTTTGCCATACCGCTTTTTCAGCTCTTCGTTAAAGTTGTCAATGTGGCTCAGGATCGGATGAATGCGTTTACCCAGGAAGACCTCCGCATCTTCGAGGGAGTTCAACACTCGCGGATCGCCGATCAGAGCCGTAAGCCGGTCGCCTTCTATTCGCACCGGGATGAACTTGTATTTTCTTGCCACGCTCTCGGGCACCGCCTCGAGAGCTTCGGCGTGGCTCGACGTTTTCGGCAGGGTGGCATATTCCAGCTTATGCTGTCTTGCCAGGGCCTTCGCCAGAGCTTCGGGTCCGACGATCTTGCCATCGAGCAAGATCTTTCCCAACAGGCGTCCCGTGCGCTTCTGTTCCGCCAGCGCCTTCTTGAGATCCTCTTTCGTCACTTCCCCCATCTTCACGAGGGTAGCGCCGATGGACTCGTCTTGTTGACGCTTTGCCTTCGAGTGATACTCGTAACGGAACAAGTCTTCGAGGGCGCCAACGCTGATGATCTCTTTCTGAATCAACTGGCGGTACCATGGAACTCCCGTAGCTTCTTCCCGTTCCATGATGGCGTCCAATTCCTCGCGCGTCAGCACTTCCTGGCGGACCAGTTCGTCTCCAAACTCGTGTTTGCCGGATATTCCTGCCATGGGACTCCCCTTACATCTTCACGTTGAAATATCTTGCCCCCCACATTATATGCACGTCTCGCGTTTACGTAAAGAAATTTTCATCATCAGCCCTGTCAGGCAATCGTGTGGCGGGTGCAGATCCTGTGCCCTTTCCATCCAAGCCGGACCAGTTGAGCAAGCCTGCTTGGCAGGGGCGGGCAGCAGCGCGGAACGCGCCGTCGACCCACCGTCAACTCCTTGGGGTATCCTGGCGAAGGCGATAGGAGGCGGCAAGGGCGTTTGCCTGCCATGTTCTGCTGTGGCAACGCCGGTCTTTTCTTGTGGCGCCGCTTCTGGTATACCAGCGCAGGGGTTCTTGAATGCCGGTTGTTTACGAATAGGAGATGTTCTTTGGTGCCGCAAGTCGTCGGGTGCACAGTTGTGCTTGTTATTGCCCTGGGGATGAATCTCGCAGCGGAGCGGAAGAAATTTCCCGGACGGGTTCTTTTCAAGATGGTGGCTTCGACGGCTTTTGTAGCTCTTGCCTACTTCGGCGGCGCGCTTGGGACACCGTATGGACGGTGGGTTCTTTTTGCCCTCATTTTGTGCTGGATAGGCGATTTGCTGCTTGCCTATGAAGACAAGCTACTTTTTCTTGTAGGGTTGTTCGCGTTTCTGGGTGCGCACGGGGGGCTGGTGTATGCGTTCTTTATGGCGGGCATCAACCCGGTCTGGGCTCTGGCCTCGGGGGTGGTTATGATCCTGCCGGCGCTGTTCGTCGTGCCTTGGTTGCGCCCTCACGTGCTCCGCGAGATGAAGATACCCGTGTACGCGTACATGCTGGTCATTTCAAGCATGGTGGCTTTGTCCGCGGGGGCCGTGGGAAATGGGGGGCCTCCCATTCTTCTTCCCGGCGCGATTCTTTTCTATATTTCGGACATCTTTGTTGCACGGGAACGTTTTGTTCACTCCGGTTACGCGAATACCATCCTTGGCCTTCCCCAATATTACGCGGCGGTGTGGTGTTTTGCTCTGAGCGTCTGGCTGTACGGGTGAGCCATTCCGCTGGAGATGCGGCTTCTTTCTGTCCGTGTGGCGGATGGCGGCGCCGCCGTGCCATGTAGTACCATTGCCTTGAACTTTGGGCCCGTGCAGGAGGTTGGGCAATGGCGCAGTGGTCGTCATGGCAAACGGAAATCAGGCAGCGCGAAGAGTCTATTCTTTCCGCCGCGCGCGCCGTGCTGCTCGAGCGGGGGTACTTTGGTCTGACCATGGAACGGGTCGCGTCGGTAAGTGCGTGCCCGAAAGGCACCATGTATCAACACTTCGGGTGCAAGGAGGACCTGCTCGTGGCGCTTGCCGTCGCGTGCGCGGGGGCGCGGCTCGAGATGATGGAGCGCGCGGCGGCACATTCGTGTCCGTCACGGGAGCGGGTCGTGGCGCTCGGCGAAGCGGTTGCGCTCTACACCCGGCTCAATCCGGACGGCTCGCGCATCATGCACATGACGGTCGGGCCCATCCGCGAAAAGGCGTCTCCCCAACGTCTCAGCGAGCTGGTGCATCTCGAGGAGCGCGAAGTGGCCCTGCTCCACAGGATCCTCCAGGACGCGGTCAGGGAAGGCAACCTTACGCCTCAAGACGACAGCGTGCTCAAGGAGATGGCATTCGGTATATGGGCCCTGGTTGACGGCGCATTCACCCTCATTGAACGCAACAGTCCCCGGGAAGTTCTCGGGATCGACAACCCGTTTTCCAATCTCTTTCGTGTATTCAGCGTTCTGGCGGACGGATACGGCTGGCGTCCTCTTTTTCACGAGCTTGACTGGGAGGAAAGTCTGGCGCGAGCGCGGAAAGAGGTCTTCCCCGAGGAAGCGCAGCGTCTCTATGGCGAAGGCAACTGGTACGGCGACCGCGGCTGACCTTTCCGAGGGCTGAGGCCGCGTGTGCTGTCCAATTCCTGGAGTTTCGGCAATGTACATTCACAGCGCTCTGATCGTGGCTGGTTTCGTGGTTTGGGCTGCCGGGGCGGCCGCATCGGATGCGGAAGGAGGGGGACTGCGCGCCGGCGTGGCCAAGAGCGACATTACCACCTCGGCGGAGGGGGTGCGCATCAACGATCCGCTGTACGCCAAGGCCCTGGTGATGGACGATGGCACGACCAGGCTCGCCATCGTCGCAATGGATGTTACCGCTATTGGAGGCATCGGCGAGGTCGGGGACGACTTTCTGCCGAATCTCCGCGCGCGCATCGAGCGCGAACTGGGGATTCCCGCCCGGAACGTCCTGGTCAACGCGTCGCATAATCATCCTCCGTGCCGTTTGCTTTGCGAACCTCCGGAGCAACTCGAGCGGACGTTCGATGCGGTGCGCCGTGCCGCCGAGAGCATGACCGGGGTCAAGGTGGGGGCGGGCGAAGGCCGCGAAGACCGCATATCGATGAACCGGACCCTTATCCTCAAAGACGGCAAGGCGTGGACGATTCGGCACACGAATCCCTGCCCGCCCGATGAGGAGGTGGTGGGCGTGGGACCCATCGATCCCGAGGTTGGAATACTCCGGATAGACCGTTTGGACGGACGCCCTTTTGCCGTGGTCTACAATTTTGGCTGCCATCCCTACCTGACTGTCCCGAGAGGCGGTGTGACAGCGGATTTCCCGGGGTTCGCCTCGGGGGTCATCGAGGAGAATCTGGGTGAGGGCGTCATGGCCTTGTTCCTGCAGGGCGCCCTTGGCGACATCACCGAGATCCTGTATAAAGACGTCCACCGGCCGCGCGACTCCGAGCCGTTGGGCATTCTGCTGGGGCTCAGCACGTTGAAGGCGCTGCACGGCATCGAGACCCGGGCGGGAGCGCTGAAGGTCGTCTCCGAGACAATCAAGCTTCCCAGGAAGACGGATTTCGACGAGCGGATCGCGGAACTCGAAGCAGAACAGGCGCAACTACTTAAGTCATTGAGAGGCACCAGTTTGAACGTCAAGACGTTTGTGCCGCTTTACATTCAATATACGCTCGACCCTGAGCATCCCTCGGATTACTCGTTCCGGTACCTGCATTCGGAGCAGATGGGCACCGACGAGTTGAGCGAAATCGATGCGCAGAATAAGGCGCACCTCGCGAAATACCTCCAGAACATGCGGACCATGGAGAAGCTGGCGCGGATACAGGACAAGATCGCTACGTTGGAACGGCACAAGGAGATAAACCGGGCCGCCGGGGAGCCAACCGTCACTACCGAGGTACAGGGCATCCGGATCGGGGACTTTGTGCTGGTCACGACGGCGACCGAATTGTGCGTCGAGATAGGTCTTAACCTCAAGAAAGCCTCACCCTTTGAACACACCTTCGTGGCGGCGTGTTCAAACGGTTACCTTCACTACGGTCCGCCCGCTGCCGACTATGTGAAAGGCGGATACGAAGTCACCGAGTGCTTTCTTGCCCCCGAATGGCAGGAAATCTACGAGACCACGGCGAAGGCGGTACTCCAGAGGCTTGAAGACGGAAACCCCTGAGGCGCACACCGCCATTTCGATTGCCGGGCTCGGCGGACCCTGCCGGGCTGTAACGGAACTTCGGGTTCACGTGTAGGATTCATAGTATGCATGCAGGTTGACTCGCGAGCCGGGTCGCATTATGCTGCGTGACGTCGTTGCGACGCGGATGCGTGCAGACGGGCTTGTAGCTCGGAACGAAGAAGGGGAATAGCCGTTATGAAACACGTTCGTGAAGTCTCGCGCATGCGCGTGCGCGAAGCCCAGGGCCCTGTTGAGATCCTGAGCCTGATCGGGTCGTTATTCACGATTCTATCAACAATGATTGGGGTCATACTGCCGCTTACCGGCGCAAAATAGTGGCTCCCGAGAAGCGTAAGGCGGTCCGCGAGGGCCGCCTTTTTTTCTTCCGCCTTGCCAGAAGCCTGCGATGAGCCAGTCCGAATGTCCGCATAGGCGGCTTTATCGAGTGCGCGTCCCTTCGTGCCGGGTGACGGGGTTTATTAGCGCGCCCCGATATGCATCCTGTCGCAGCCGGAAGCTCTCCTGAATTTCCATCAATTACCATGCTGTGGTACACTCAGGAACGACCCTGCCGCGTATGTGTTTCGGCGTGTCCGGGTATGTTTGCACCTCCTCACACAGTTGGAGCCTTTTGAATGATGAACTTCTTTCGACGGCATCCTGTTCTGGGCGGGATTGTGGGCGGTTTTGCCTGTTTACTCCTGATTGTGGCCGTGGTTGTGGCGTGGCGGGTCAAAGGGCCGTACCGTTTGTACCGAATGAACGTGCTCGAGACGGCCGCATCCAAGGGCATACAGCCCGGCGTGTTGGAAATCGGTGTCGCTACGCGCGACATCACGCCCGATCTGTCCCAATACGACCCCTGGGTCGATGCGGACGGAGACACCCGGTACCGTCCCGACAAGGGCGACACCTACACGGACGCCAACGGCAACGGGCGCTTTGATGCCGTCTGGCTGGCGGGGTTCAACAGCAACCGCCCTGCCCAGGGAGTGCACGACCCCTTGTGGGTGCGCGCGCTGGCGTACCGCAACAATGGAGTTACCGGTGTGATGGTCGCTATTGACAGCATCGGCATAACGAATGAGCGGTTCATCACGGTGCGCAAATCGCTTCCGAAGGAACTCGGACTGGACTTGGTGACGCTGGCATCCAATCATATTCACGAAGTGCCGGACACGATGGGGATATGGAGTTACAAGGTTTTCCGGGGCTACTTTGACGATGCCTACCTGCAATTGGTGCTCACGGCGTGCAAGGACGCGATCATCGAAGCGGCCGGCAAACTCGAGCCGGCCGAAATGACGCTCGCGGCGGCAAAAATCGACCCCGAAGGATTTATGGACGACAGCCGCCTCCCGCATGTCTACGATGACCAGATTCGTGCGGCGTGGTTCACAAGACCCGGCACCCAGGACACGATCGCGACGCTGGTGTCGTGGGGGAACCATCCTGAGACCCTTGGGGGGAGCAACCCGTTGATCACATCGGATTATCTCCATTTTCTGCGGGAAGGCGTCGAGAAAGGCATCGAGGACCCCAATGGCGCGCCGGGATTGGGCGGGACCTGCGTGTTTTTCTCGGGCAATCTCGGGGGGCTGATGACCCAGTTGCACACGACGGTGCCGCATCGCGACGGGCAGCGGATGTTCGAGGAGGCCTCGTTCGAGAAAGCGCAGGCGCTGGGCGAAAACGTCGCCCTCGAGGTGCTTGCGGCCTTGCGGAGTTCCGACGCGGTCAAATCGGCCCATGCCGGAGTCGCGGTGGCTGGGCGTACGTTTTTCGTGCCTCTCGACGGGCCGTTCTACTGGGCCATTTTCGCGGGGGTGATCCATCCCGGGTGGTACTGGGGCAAGGGCCGCACCGAGGTCCACGCCATGCAGCTCGGGGACTTGTCCATTTTGACGTGCCCCGGCGAGTTGTACCCCGAAATCGCCGATGGGGGGGTCCAGTGCCCCCAGGGCGCGGACTACCCCGGCGAAATCCTTGAGACGCCGCCGCTCCGGCAGGCCATGCGGGGGGAGGTCAACATGATGTTCAATCTCGCCAACGACGAGATCGGCTATATGATCCCCAAGACGCAGTGGGACGGCATGGCACCGTTCGCCTACGGCCGCGAGAAATCGCAGTATGGCGAAGAAAACTCGGGTGGTCCGTTCGTAGCGGCAACTTACCACCGGGCGGCGATCGAGTTGCTGAA
>DAOLNV010000115.1:10019-14558 GCA_035416745.1 Candidatus Hydrogenedentota bacterium
TCGTCAAGACTGATGTAGACCATGATGCCCGCGACGCCGCCGAAAAGAATGCCCATGATTTGAGGCGGGAAAACGCCGGCCTGGGCGCCGATCAGAAACCGCAGGGCGGCGTATGCCACGAGGGCCCCGATGGGCTCGGCCAATCCGCTCAATAGCGAGTAAAGGAAAGCTTTTTTCCGGTCGCCCGTGGCATAGAAGATGGGCACGGATACGCTGATGCCTTCGGGAATGTTATGGAGGGCGACGGCAACGGCGATGGCCACGCCGAGGGTCGGATCCTGCAAGGCCGCAAGGAACGTGGCCAACCCCTCGGGGAAATTGTGAATGCCGATTGCCAGCGCGGTGAACAGTCCCATGCGCAGCAGTTTTGTGTCGTGGGCATTGGCGCCGAGCTGGTCTATGGGCGCGGTTGGCGCCTGTGCCTGCGATTCCTGACCAGAGCCGGGCGCCGTAGCGTGTGGATTGTGCAAGGCGGCGGTCTTCTTTTCGGACCGGACCTCGTGCGGGTTCTCCGCGGCGGGAATGAGGTTGTCGACGACGCCGATCACGACGATACCGCCGAAGAACGAGGCGGCGTTGACCCAGTGTCCCCAGTAATCTCCGTAGGTTGCCACGAGGGCATAGGTGCCTTTGTAGAAAATCTCAACGAAGGATACGTACAGCATGACCCCCGCCGAGAAGCCTGTGGCCACCGACAGAAACCGGTAGTTGGTGCGGCTGGCAGTGAACGCGATCACGCTGCCGATGCCCGTGGCCATGCCCGCAAACAGGGTTAACCCGAGGGCCATCCAGACTTGTGACATGGGTTCCTCCTCTCCACGCGATCAAGCATACACCATTACGGCAACGCAAGGTTGTGAGCGAAAGAAGGTTTCGCGGGCCGGTCACGCTCGAGCGTACCACGGGGGCCGGGCGGCGGCTTTTGCGCGGGCCAATGTGGTGGTATGCTTCACGTCGCGGCGATGCGGGGCGGGAATGACGCCGTGGGTGTTTTCCGCGGAAGCCGCAGGCGTGGCGGCATGGGTGTTGTTGTCGAGAAGGTGCGGCGATACGGATTTCCGTGTCTACGTTGGATGTATGGGGGAACGGATGATGGTGTGGCGAGTATCAGGCGCGTTTGTTGGGGCACTTCTGGCTGGCGCTGGCGCATTCGGGCAGACGGCGCCTTGGCATCCCTATTTGAGTTATCCGGGCGGCGGGTACTGGACGGTTCGTGTGCCGGTCGAGGTTGAGAACACGAGCGGCCAGCCGCTGGCCGGCATGCCGGTAAGCCTCACGGTCCAGGAGGGCGACGGCACGGCCGGTCTGATCGGGGAACCGGCCGCGAGCTTGCGGGTGTTGACGGCGGCGGGGCAGGAGTATCTGTTCGACGTGCGCGAGCCTGCTGGCGTGATGAAGCGCGCGGGAACGCTTGCGCCGGGCGACGTGGTCACAATGCCGGTCGAAGCGGCTGCCGGAGCGAGGGCCTCGCTCTTTCTGTATGCGGGCAATCCAGAAGCGTGGTCACCGGTGGACTGGCTGAACGCCGGGCTCGATAACCCGGGTTTCGAGGGCGTGGCGGGGTGGGCTGCCGCTTCCATCGATGCGTCGCACCGCATGGCGTTCCAGGAAGGCGGGGCGCACGGGGGCGCGCAATGCGCACGGTGCGAGGTCGATCCCGGCGCGGCTTCGGAGTGGGTGAAGTACGCCCAGGACGGGATCCCGGTTGCCCAGGGTCAGCGTTACCGGTTCACGGCATGGGTGAGAGCCGAGAACGTCGCCGGGAAGGCGGGATGGTTTGTCCATGTGAACGGCGTACGGCCGCAGATGGTAAACCAGGCCGCGGGATGGGACGGAACCTTTGACTGGCGCGAGGTGGTGTTGGAGTTCGACGTACCCGAGGGCGGCCAGACGTTCAGTTGCGGGACGGTCCTGTACGGCACGGGCACGGCGTGGTACGACGACGCAAGGTTCGAGCGGCTGTCTGAACAAAGCGGCATCACGGTGAAGATCGGGCCTGCCGAACGCATGGAGCTGGACTCGGATGATGCATCCCCCGCGTGGCTCGGCCAGGAATGGGAATTGCGCGCCCCCATCGTGTTGCGGAACTTTACGGACGAGCCGGCCGAACGTCTGTTCGGCGTGGACACCCGGCAGATGGCCAACCAGCAGTTCAAGTTTGCCGGCAACGCGTGGAACGCCCGGATTGAGGCCGTCGACGGCGGCGGCAACCCCGTAGCGGTGCAGGGAAGCTTTCGAGAGGATTTGCTTGTGGCGGCCGGCGTGCCGCCCCGAACCGAGAAGCGCGTGTGGCTGTATACGCGGAAGGTGTCGGAGAAAGAGGCCCGTTTTGCCGGGCAATCGCAAGGTGTCGAGGCGTCTTCTTCGCTCTCGGCGAGCGGATTGAATCTTGTCGCGAACGGCGGCATGGAACGCGGCGAGGGCGAGATTCCCGAGGCATGGGAATTCAGCGAAGAAGGCCTCAAAGATGGAGGACGATTCCGCATGCGGCGCGTTCCGGGGGGCGTGGACGGCCAATGGCGCCTGGAACTGCGGGTACCGGAAACGACCGGAAATCCCGACTGGTTCGGGTGGCGGCAACGGGTGAATGTGAAGCCAAATACCCAATACTTGTTGTCCGGCTTTATCAAAGGGGAAGCCCTTGATGGGAGCGCCAGTATCCACGTGCACAAACATCGCGCGGACGGTTCGCTGACCGAGAGCCCGTTTCTGTCGACGGGTCCGGCGATCAGCGGGTCCGGGGATTGGACGCAGACCAGGCAGGTGTTCACCACGCCGTCCGACTGCGCGTACATTGTTGTTCATCTCACGATGAACTGTCACGGTACACTCTGGCACGACGCGCTGACGCTTATGGAATCGGGTACTGGGGTCGTGGGGCATATCGAGTCGAATCTCGCGGAACCGTTGGAGCTGCATGCGTGGGCGGTCAATCCGCTGGTCAAGACCTTTCCGCACGATTTGATGCCGCAGGGCGCAAGCGGCAACGCAGCCGTCTACGCGGCGCGCAATACGCGCAAATCGTTTCAGCTCGCGGTGCGCTCGCCCCGGGACGATGCCGTTACCGTTGACGTATCGGGTCTGACAGGTCCGGGTGGCGCCGCTCTTGCTGCGCCCGCGGCGTGGCTGGCCGAGTACGTGCCCATCGATTTCCCTATCGGGTACCACAGCACGACCGCGCCCGAGTATTGCCGGCTTCTGCCCGAGGGCCGGGGCAACGACGGGTGGGCGGGACTGTGGCCCGACGCCCTGATCCCGTTGGAGGGCCCGGTACCCCTGGCAGGCGGTGAGACAAAGACTTTCTGGTTTGACTTGGACGTGCCTGCGGACGCGACGCCCGGCACGTATGCCGGCAGGGTGGTTTTTCGCGGACGCGAGAAGGAGATCGCGGCGCCTGTCACGGTGACCGTGTGGAATTTTACGGTACCCGCGGCCAAGCAATTGCCTGCGCTGTACGACCTGCGGAACGGGCCGGGCTGGAACATCGCCGGCGGCAACCGCGAAGAGGGCATGCGGCGTTGGTGCGATTTTCTGGCGCGGTACAACGTGTCGCCGGCATTGACCGTCGACTCGCCGGCATTCGGGCTGGAAAACGGCAAAGTGACTATGGAGACCGCGGCGTTCGATGCGTACGCGTCGTATGTCCTCGACGAACTGAAGGTGAACGCTTTGTATACTCCTCATGATTTTTACGCGTGCGGGTGGGCGTATGAACCGCGTGACTTTCTGGGTTTCAAGGCGTTCACGCCCGAATATGTGCAGGCTTGGACGGATGCCTACCGCATGTTCATCGAGCACATCACCGGGAAGGGCTGGCGCGGCAAGTTCGTGCATTACCTGTCCGATGAACCGTTCGAAAGCAGTGAGAAGACGATCACCGGGCTGGCGCGGATAGCGGATATGGCGCGGTCGGTCGCGCCGGACGTGCCGGTCTACTCGAGCACGTGGCACTACATCAAAGGCCTGGAGGGACACTTGACGCTCTGGGGCGTGGGGCTTCACGAAAGTTTTCCGCTTGAGAAAATGCGCGAACGGCAGGCTGCGGGCGACCGGTTCTGGTTCACCACGGACGGCCATATGTGCACGGACACGCCGTTTCTCGGCGTGGAACGGCTCTTGCCATGGCTGTGCCTCAAGTACGGCGTCCAGGGCTATGAGTTCTGGGGCGTGTCGTGGTGGACCTACGACCCCCACGCGTGCGGCTGGCACAAGTACATTCGCCAGAGCAACGAGGGCCATGAGTTCTATTGGGTGCGGTACCCCAACGGCGACGGGTTTCTGGCGTATCCGCAGGGCGAAGACCACGCGGGAACGCCGTTGCCTACAATACGCCTGGTGGCAGCGCGCGAGGGGGTCGACGACTACGAGCTGTTTACCGCTCTTCGGAAGCATGCTGATGCGGGCAATGCCGAAGCCAAGGCCGCGCTGGAGCGCGTACTGGCTGCCGTGGCCATGACCAAGCCGAATGGACGGTATTCGACTCTCCTCATGCCCGACCCGGACGAAATCCAGGCGGCCAGTATCCAGGCGGGGGAAACG